>NZ_VDDC01000018.1:0-114207 GCF_006239215.1 Paracoccus haeundaensis | reverse complement strand
GGTTCGGCCGCAGGGGCCGGCTGGGCTTCGGCCTCGGGCGCTGCTGCCTCGGGTGCCGCCGGGGGCGCGGGCTCTGCGGCGGGCGCCAGCTCGGCAGCCGGGGCGGCCTCTGCCGCGGGCGCGGGAGCAGGTTCTGCGGCAGGTGCAGGCTCCGCCTCTGCCGCGGGCGCTGCTTCAGGTGCCTCGGCAGGCTGCTCCGCCGGGGCTTCGGCCGGTGCTTCCTCGGGGGCAGGGGGCGCCTCGGCCGGGGCTTCCGGCGCGGGTTCCTCGACTGGCGCGGGCTCGGGCGCAGGCTCTTCCGCAGGCGCGGGCTCCGCCGGCGGCGGGTTCTGGGCCTGGTTCAGGTCGGCACCGTCCTGCGGTCCCTCCTCGCCGGGGGCTGCGGGCGGGGGCGGGACCTGACCTTCGGGCGCGGCCTGCGCCAGGATCAGGTTCTGGGGAGCCGCCTGATCGGGGGAAGGCATTGCGGTCTGGGCCATCGCAAGATGCGGCGCCATCAGCGACAGGCAGGCCGCGATGGCGGTTGTGTTATGGATAATCCGGCGCATGAGACGCTCCTTGTGGAAAATCGAATGACTGTCTTTGGTGCTTTAACAGGCACTTGCGCCAAGGGTTCCCAAACTTGCCGTGACCATCGCGTGATGGGCGGCGGTGCGCCATGCAAAAGGCCGCGCCGAAACGGCGCGGCCCATGGGGCGATTCGATAGAAACGACGTCAGACGCCGTCGCCGACAAAGGCCTTTTCGACGACGAATTCGCGCGGCTCGGAATTCGCGCCCTCGTTCAGGCCGAACCCTTCCAGGACCGCCTTGACGTCGACGTTGAACGCCAGGCTGCCGCAGATCATCGCGCGATCCTGTGCCGGATCGATGGGCGGCAGGCCCAGATCCGACAGCACCTTGCCCGAGGTCAGGTTGTCGGTGATGCGCCCCATGAAGGGCGAGGGCTCTCGCGTCGTCGTCGGGTAGTATTTCAGCCGCTGGGCGAAATCGTCGCCATAGATCTCGGTCAGCAGCGGGTCGTGGCGCAGGTTGTTCACCAGCTCGGCGCCATAGACCAGCTCCTCACCGGTGCGGCAGGTATGCATCATGATGACCTGCTCGAACCGCTCATAGGTCTCGGGGTCGCGCATCAGGCTGGCAAAGGGCGCGAACCCCGTGCCGGTGGCCAGGAACCACAGCCGCTTTCCGGGCAGCAGCGCATCCAGGACCAGCGTGCCTACGGGTTTCGGACGCAGGATGATCTGGTCGCCCGGCTTGATGTGCTGCAGCTTGGAGGTCAGCGGCCCGTCGGGAACGATGATGGAATAGAATTCCAGCTCGTCGTCCCAGTTGGGCGAGGCGATGGAATATGCCCGCAGCAGCGGCTTGCCGTTGTCGCCCGGCAGGCCGATCATCACGAATTCGCCCGACCGGAAGCGCAGCGAGGCGGGCCGCGTCACACGGAACGAAAACAGGCTGTCGGTCCATTTCGTGACCGAGGTCACGGTCTGGGCGTCGGGAACGGTAATCTTGGCGGCCTCGGTCACGGGCAGATCCAGCGTCATTGTTGCAATCCTTGTCGTCTAATCGAAGGGGCGCGAGGGTGAAAGGGTCAGCCGGCCAGCTGCGCCCGATGGTCCCAGGCCTTCCAGTCGGCGCGGGCCAGCCACTGATCCTCGGGCTGGCGGGCGGCGATGTCGGGGGCGACCTCGACCTCGTCAAAGCCCACGCGGCGCGCCATGGCGTATTGATCGGCGATCAGCCGCCCCGTCGCGCGCAGGCGACCGGTATAGCCCAGCTCGCGCAAGCGGCGGGCCAGCGTGAAACCGCGCCCGTCGCTGAAGGACGGAAACGCGATCCCGATCAGCGGCTGATCAAGATGGTCGGCCAAGGTCGCGGGGGCGGTGTCGGGGGCCAGCACCACGGCAGGCTGGTCGGTCACTGGATGAAACCCGTCGTCACGGGCCAGGACGGGTTCGCTGTTCAACTGCTCGCTCATGCCGAGACCTTTCCGCGGACCATGCGCCCGCCGATGAAATGGATGCCGCATTCGGATTTCTCCTGGCCGCGCCAGCGCCCGGAACGGGGGTCCTCGCCCGGCTTGACCGGAGAAGTGCAGGGCGCGCAGCCGATCGAGGGATACCCTTTGGCCACCAGCGGATGCCGGGGCAGGCGGTTCTCGACCATGTAGTCCTGCACGTCTTCGGGGCGCCAATGCGCCAAGGGATTCACGCGCAGGCGCGACGGGGGTTCGGGCTCGAAGAACTCCAGCGCGGCGCGCTGGCCGTTCTGGAACCGCTTGCGGCCCGTGATCCAGGCGTCATAGCCCGACAGCACGCGTTCCAGCGGCACCGTCTTGCGGAAATCGCAGCAGGCGTCGGGGTTCGACTTGTGCAGCGTTCCGTCCGGGTCATGGGCCGCGATCTCCGCCTCGCTGGCGGTGATCACCTGCACGTTGGTCAGCGAAAGCCGCTCCGCGACCTCCTGCTGATAGGCCAGGGTCTCGGGGAACAGCATCTGCGTGTCGATGAACAGCACCGGCAGGCCCGGTGCGACCCGGCTGACCATGTGCAGCAGCACGACCGATTCAGCGCCGAAGGACGACACCAGCGCCACCTGCCCCAGATCGGGGTCGGTGACCGCGCGGCGCAGCACCTCGATGGCGGCATGGTGGCGATAGCGGTCGTTCAGCCGCCCCGCGCGTGTGTCCAGGTTCCCGTCAAGCATCGGCGGCCACGGGATAGAGCGCGGCCTTGAACGGGGCCTGACCCAGACGGCGATAGGCGTCGATAAAGCGTTCGGACGCGTCCTCGCGCACCTCCAGATAGGCGCGCAGCAGCTGGTCGATGGCCGGGACGACCTGTTCGGCGGGGAAGCCCGCGCCTGCGCGCTCGCCGATGGCCGGGATGTCATAGGCGTCGCCGCCAAGCGTGATCTGATAGTTTTCCACGCCCGCACGATCCAGCCCCAGGATGCCGATATGGCCCAGGTGGTGATGCCCGCAGGCGTTGATGCAGCCCGAGATGCGGATGTTCAGGTTGCCGATCTCCTCCTCTAGCCCGACGGAGCGGAAATGGTCGGCGATCTCTTCGGCGATGGGGATGGAACGCGCGGTGGCCAGCGCGCAGTAATCCATGCCGGGGCAGGCGATGATGTCGCTGGTCAGCCCGGCATTCGCGGTGGCAAGGCCCGCGGCGCGCAGCTCGGCGTACAGCGCCGGCAGGTCCGACTTGTGCACATGCGGCAGGGCCACGTTCTGGTCGTGCATCACGCGCAGGTCGTTGTGGCCGAACCGTTCGGCCAGATCGGCCAGCAGGCGCATCTGGTCGGCGCTGGCGTCGCCCGGCGTCTGGCCCGGCGCCTTGAAGGTCACGACGACGCTGGCATAGCCCTCGACCCGGTGCTGATGCAGGTTCGTATCAGACCAGCTGCGGAAGGCCGGGTTCGCCTGACGCTCGGCCTCATATCCATCCACGGGCGCATTGCGGAAGGACGGCGCGCGGAAGCGATCCTTGAACACCGCCAGCGCGTCCCGGTCGGCACCGTGGAAGTCGCGGCGGCGGGCGAGGAATTCCTCCTCGATCTCGGCGCGCATGACGTCCAGGCCGCGTTCCAGCACGGTGATCTTGATGCGGGCCTTGTATTTGTTGTCTCGGCGCCCGGCCAGGTTGTAGGTCGCGATGATCGCCTCGACGTAAGGCAGCAGGTCCTCCTCGGGCAGGAAGTCGCGGACGACCTGACCCAGCAGGGGCGTGCGGCCCAGACCTCCGCCGATCCAGACCTCGAAGCCGGTCTGGCCGTTCTGTTCGGTCAGGCGCAGGCCGATGTCATGGGCGGCGATGACCGCGCGGTCCTTCTTGCCGCCGGAAATGGCGATCTTGAACTTGCGCGGCAGGAACTGGAATTCGGCGTGATCCGTCGACCAGCTGCGCAGCAGTTCCGCATAGGGGCGCGGATCGGCAGCCTCGTCAAAGGCCGCGCCGGCGAAGGCGTCGGTGGTCACGTTGCGGATCGTGTTGCCGCTGGTCTGGATGGCGTGCATTCCGACATCGGCCAGCGCGTCCAGCATGTCCGGGATGTCCACCAGCTTCGGCCAGTTGAACTGGATGTTCTGGCGGGTGGTCCAGTGGCCGTAACCCTTGTCCCACTTCTCGGCCAGCAGGGCCAGGGTGCGCATCTGGTCCGGGCTGATCGTGCCATAGGGAATGGCCACGCGCAGCATGTAGGCATGCAGCTGCAGATATACGCCGTTCATCAGGCGCAGCGGCTTGAACTCGTCCTCGGTCAGGCTGCCGTCCAGACGGCGGGCGACCTGGGCACGGAACTCGGCCGCGCGCTGGCGGACATAATCGGTCTCGACGGGGCGGATATCAAACATGGGCGGTTTCCGTCTTCTGGGCGTCGGCTTGCCGATCGGCCTGGATGCCGTGGAAGTAATTGGACGGTCCGCGCTGGCGGAAGGCCTCGCGGAAATGGACGGGCTCGGGTCCGTCGGGACCGCGCCTGGCCTCGACCAGATAGGGACCGACGACGATCTCGGATTGCGCCACGGCCTGCAGCAGGTCCAGGTCGGCGATGGCCTCGTCGTCATAAACGGTCGCTTGGCGCGGATCGCGGGTCCAGCCGTCGGCGCACATCCACACATTGTGGCCTTCGCGAAGGTCATTCGCGGTTATGACGCCGGGGCGTGCGGCCGACAGGGGGAAGGATTTGCTCATGACTGGACCTCGCGGTTTTGCTGACCTCTATATAGAATTTCGTTCTGGATTCTGCACAGTGGTCGCGGCAAATAAGGACGATCGACCAAGGAGTGCGCCATGCCGGAACCGATTTCCCCCGATGCGGGCGCAGGCCAAACGCCTGTCCGCCTGGACGAGGTGGACCGCAAGATCCTGTCCCTGCTGCAGCAGGATGCCAGCCTGTCGCTGGACCAGATCGCCGACCGGGTGGGGGCCTCCAAGACCCCGGTCTGGAACCGAATCCGCAAGCTGCGCGAGGCGGGGGTGATCCGCCGTCAGGTCGCCATCCTGGACCCCGAGGCGCTGGGGCTGGAGGCCTGCTTCTTCGTGCTGATCCGCACCAGCGAGCATGACCGCGACTGGGCCGCGCGCTTTCTGCGTGCGCTGCGCGAGCGGCCCGAGGTGGTCGAGGCACACCGTCTGGCGGGCGACATCGACTATATCCTCAAGGTGCAGGTCAGGAACGCCCGCGCTTATGACCGCTTTTACCAATCGCTGATCGGCGAGGTGAAGATCCACAACGTCACGGCCCTGCTGTCGATGGAGGAGATCAAGGCGACCAGCGCCCTGCCCATCCCGGACGGCGAGCGCTGAGATGGGTTGGGTGATCTGGCACAAGCCGACCTGCTCCACCTCGCGCTGGGTTCTGGCCGCGCTGCGCGAGGCAGGGATCGCACCCGAGGTGCGCGACTACATCGCCGTGCCGCCATCCGAGGATGCGTTGCGCGATGCGCTGTCGCGTCTGGGCATCGGGGCGCGGGGGTTGCTGCGGCGCAAGGGAACGCCATTCGCGGAACTGGGGCTGGATGATCCCGGCCTGTCCGATGATGCGCTGATCGCGGCGATGGCGGCCCATCCGATCCTGATCGAACGGCCGGTCGTCTTCGCGCCGCATGGCGCGGTGCTGTGCCGGCCCAAGGAGCGGGTCAGTGAGCTGATCGCCCGCAATCACGCAGGTGGTTCGCCGTGATCCGGCAGGGGTGGGGGGTGCGAACCGACAGATGACGCCCGGACTGCGGTGACAGCGGCAGATGCCTTACGGATCGATCGGATCGAACGCCCCGACAGAGATGCCCAGCAACAGCCAACGCCGTCCCTCCAGCCCCAGGACCAGATCGAAGCTGACATGACGCGGCTGCAGCGGGACAAAGCCGGTCAGGCGCAGCTCCTGCCCGGTATCGGACAGCGCGCTGTCCAGGATGACCGGGTCGACGACCATCGCCTGCAGCAGGTCCAGCCGTTCCTCGCGCAGCGGCGTGAACAAGCCCGCCAGGCGCGTCGGATCGTTGGCCAATGCGAATTCCGGGGCGGCGATGTCGCGCAGCACCGTATAGTTGCCCGTCCAGTTGCCGTGGTTCACCGCCGCCAGCACGTCGCGGATCAGGGCGGTGGCATAGCTGGGTTCGACCAGGGGGGCCTCGGCCCGGAGTTCGGGCTGCGGTTCGGCGGGGGCGTCCTGCGCATGGGCGCTGGCGCCGACCAGCGCCAGCGCCATCGCGATGGCCAGGGACAGCGCATGCGCCGTCCCCGTCCGTGTTGCGGCGTGGCCTACCACGCGTAGGTCACGCCGATGCGGCCGCCGACCTGGTTGCGGTCGAAGCCATAGGTGATGCCCGCGTCGAACTGGGTGTTCGCGTCGAAGCGGTAGCCCATCGACGCTGCCAGTGCCTGCGATCCCTCGAAGCTGCCGATGCTGGTCGACACGGCATAGGTCTTGTCCTCGGGAACATAGGGGGTGTTCAGCGCCATCGCCATCGCGATGCCTTCCTTGTTGTCCTCGACCTGCTGGCCCAGAGAGCGCACGCGGCCGTTCAGCGACGACATGCTCTCGCCGATCGACCGGTCGACCGCCAGGTTGCCCTGCGCGTCCGAGGTCACGACGCCGATGGGGGTGCCCTGCGCCGCCGTGCTGGCATCCGACGCGATGCCCGCCGCGCGATAGGTGTTGGCACCGTTGCCCAGCACGAACTCGTTCGCGCGGGTTGCGGTCGCGCCATCACCGATGGCGACCGAGTTGTCGGCCGCGGCGACCGCCTGGTTGCCAAGCGCGATCGACCCCGATCCCATGGCCATCGCGGCCTCGCCGATGGCGGTCGAGCGCACGCCGCTGGCCGCTGCCAGGTGGCCGAAGGCATGGGCGCGTTCCGCGGTGGCCTGCGCCTGCCAACCGAAGGCGGTGGCGGCGGTGCCGTTCGCGACCGATTCACCGCCGACCGCGGTGGTCGACGTGCCGTTCGCGACCGAGGTGTCGCCGATGGCCAGCGCGTCCGTGCCGTTGGCGATGGATTCGTTGCCGATCGCGGTCGAGAAATCCGACTGCGCGTCGGCATTTTCGCCCACGGCCAGCGAGCGGACACCCTGCGCGGTGGCCAGGTGGCCGATGGCCTGGGCGCGTTCCGCGGTCGCCATGGACTGCCAGCCGATGGCGCTGGCGCCCGGCCCGGTCGCGACCGACTCGCCACCGATGGCGGTGGTCGAGTTGCCGTTCGCCGCCGCCGTGTCGCCCACGGCCAGCGCATCAACGCCATTGGCGATGGATTCGTTACCGATGGCGGTGGACAGGTCGGTCTGTGCGTCGGCATTCTCGCCGATGGCCATCGACCGGACGCCCTGTGCGGTGGCCAGGTGGCCGAAGGCCTGGGCGCGTTCGGCGGTGGCCTGGGCCTGCCAGCCGATGGCGCTGGCGCCGGGGCCGGTCGCAACGGATTCGCCGCCGACCGCGGTGGTCGAGTTACCGTTCGCTGCCGCGGTGTCGCCCACGGCCAGCGCGTCGACGCCGTTGGCGGTGGATTCGTTGCCGATGGCGGTGGACAGGTCGGTCTGCGCGTCGGCGTTCTCGCCTACGGCCAGGGACCGGACGCCTTGGGCGGTGGCCAGGTGGCCGATGGCCTGCGCACGTTCCGCGGTGGCCTGGGCCTGCCAGCCGATGGCGCTGGCGCCGGGACCGGTCGCGACCGATTCGCCGCCGACCGCGGTGGTCGAGGGGCCGGTGGCGGTCGCCTCTCCGCCGATGGCCACGCCGTCCACGGCGGTCGCATCGGTCGAGGCGTTGTCGCCGATGGCGACCGACAGCGGGCCCTCGGCGATGGCGGTCGGGCCGCAGGCCAGCGATCCGGCGCCGCCTGCGCCCTGCTGGCATTCCTGCGCGGCAGCCGTGCCGACGGCGCCGATCATCGCGACGGCGGCAGCACCGCCGAGCAGCATGGCGCGGGTACGGGTCAGGTGGGTCATGGGATTCTCCTCATCCGTTGGACAGGGCCTTTTGCGGGCCTCTGACCGGGGGACGCGGGAAACCGCCGACCGGATGCAGGATTCGTCGAATTAATTCCCGGGCGGCCTCAGTCGTCCACGACGTTGAGGATCTTGGGCAGCGCGGGGCAGGGCAGCAGCTGGTTCTTCGCCACGTCGGCCAGCGTGTGATTGTGCAGGAAGACATAGACATGCGCGGACAGGCTTTCCCACAGCCGGTTCGACAGGGTCTGCGCCCGCGACCCGGAAATGCCGCCCGACGCGCCCGCGCCGATATGCATGGCGCTGACGGTCTCGTCCACGGCCTCCAGGATCTCGGCCACACGGATCGTCTCGGGGGTGCGGGCCAGGCGGTATCCACCGCCCGGACCGCGCACGGATGCCACCAGCCCCGCCCGGCGCAGGCGCACGAACAGCTGTTCCAGATAGGGCAGCGAGATGTCCTGGCGTTTCGAGATTTCGGCCAGCGAGGTCAGGTCGCCCCCCTTGGCGATGGCCAGGTCGGTCAGCGCGATGATCGCGTAGCGTCCCTTGGTGGACAGTTTCATGGCGCGTCTTCCCCCCGATGGTCCGTGCCGGGCCTGCCTTTGCATTGACGCGCGCCGTCGTCGCGCGCTATGCCCGGCCCAGCATGTTTCTTGCCAAACCTGTGCCGGCTGCCCAGATATCCCGTCTAGAAGCCATGCGCGCACGCGTCAAGAAACCCGACAGGACCTGTGAAGGACAACCATGCCCGAGCTGATTTTTCCCGGCCCCGAAGGCCGTCTCGAAGGCCGTTACCACCCTCAGCCCGGCAAGCCAGACGCCCCCATCGCCATCGTGCTGCATCCGCACCCGCAATATGGCGGGACGATGAACAACCGCGTCGTCTACAACCTGCACTATGCGTTCCACCGCATGGGATTCACGGTGATGCGGTTCAACTTCCGCGGCGTGGGCCGCAGCCAGGGCGAATTCGACCAGGGCATCGGAGAGCTGTCCGATGCCGCCTCGGCGCTGGATTACCTGCAGGCGATGAACCCCAATTCCAAGCATTGCTGGGTCGCGGGGTTCAGCTTTGGCGCCTGGATCGGGATGCAGCTGCTGATGCGGCGTCCCGAGATCACGGGCTTCATCAGCGTGGCCCCGCCCGCGAACATGTACGATTTCAGCTTCCTGGCGCCGTGCCCGTCGTCGGGCCTGATCGTGAACGGCACCGCCGACCGCGTCGCCCCGCCCAAGGACACCGCCACCCTGGTGGGCAAGCTGCGCGAGCAGAAGGGCATCACCGTCACCCATGAGGAGATCGAGGGCGCGGACCATTTCTTCCGCGACGACGAGACCCACATGAAGCCGATGATCGACCTGGTGCAGGGTTACGTCAGGAAGCGCCTGACCGAGACGTCGCGCTGAGGGCTGCGGCCATGCTGGACGATGCGTTCGCCTTTCTGTGCGAGGCGGACCGGCTGAAGTCGGTCCACCGCGCCAGCGTCCTGATGGACCTGTCGCGCCCCGAGAACAGCGCAGAACACAGCTGGCACGTCGCCCTGTGGGCAATGGTGATGGGCGCCAGCGACCGCGCCATCGCGATGATCCTGATCCACGACCTGGTAGAGATCGACACGGGCGATCAGCCGATCCACCTGGATCATGACGTGGAAGGCCTGGCCATCGCCGAGGCCGCGGCAGCGGATCGCATCTTTGGCCTGGCGCCGGACGGGGCGCGGCTGGCCGCCCTCTGGCGCGATTTCGAGGGGCGCGCGGACGCTGCCGCGGTGACCGCCAAGCGCATGGATCACGCACAGCCCATCTTTCAGGTACTGCAGGCGCGCGATCCGATCCCCGACCATGTCCGGATCGTGCGCGACAACCTGTCGGCCGGACGCGCGGCGCGGTTCGAACGCGAATGGCCGCAGGGGTGGCAGGCCGCGCATGCGCTGCTGTCCGGGCAGGAGGTCGCCCAGGGCGATCTGGCCCGCCGCCTGGCCTTTCTGGCCGAGGCCGACGCGCTGAAGGGCGTCCTGCGCGCAAACCGCCTGCTGGACGGATCGCGGCGCGAGAACAGCGCCGAGCACAGCTGGCACCTGGCGCTATACGCGCTGGTGCTGGGCGGTCTGGCGGGGCCGGGCGTCGATCCGGGCCGCGTCATCCGCATGCTGCTGATCCACGATCTGGTCGAGATCGACGTGGGCGATGTGCCCCTGCATTCCGCCGGCGGGCAGGCGCATGGATCGGCGGCGATCCAGGCCGCCGAGGAGGCCGCCGCGCGGCGCCTGTTCGGTCTGTTGCCCGACCCGCAAGGACGGCAGATGCTGACCCTGTGGCAGGAGTTCGAGGCGGCGGCCAGCCCCGATGCTGTCTTCGCCAAGGCGCTGGACCGCTGCCAGCCCGCGGTCCAGAACCTGCGGTCGGGCGGCGCGGGCTGGTTCGAATACGACGTGACCCTGGCGCAGGTGGAAAGCCGCGTGGGCCCTTGGGTCGAACGCGGCTGCGCGCCGCTGTGGCAGTGGCTGCACCACGGCCTTCGCGCCCATTTCGCAGGCAGCTGATCACCAGGCGGGCGTTTTGCATACCATCGCATACCGTCTTTCAATCGGACCCTTTTGCGGCTAGAAGCGGCGCGACCGTATCCACCGCACAAGGGGCAGTTCATGTCGAAGATCAAGGTTGCCAATCCCGTCGTCGAGCTGGACGGGGACGAGATGACGCGGATCATCTGGGACTTCATCAAGCAAAAGCTGATCCTGCCCTATCTGGACATCGACCTGAAATATTACGATCTGGGCATCGAGGAGCGCGACCGCACCAACGACCAGATCACCATCGACGCGGCCGAGGCGATCAAGCGCCACGGGGTCGGCGTGAAATGCGCGACCATCACCCCCGACGAGGCGCGGGTCGAGGAATTCGGCCTGAAGAAGATGTGGCGCAGCCCCAATGGCACGATCCGCAACATCCTGGGCGGCGTGATCTTCCGCGAACCGATCATCTGCAAGAACGTGCCGCGGCTGGTGCCGGGCTGGACGCAGCCGATCATCGTCGGCCGCCACGCCTTCGGCGACCAGTACAAGGCCACCGATTTCCGTTTTCCGGGCAAGGGCAAGCTGACCATCAAGTTCGTCGGCGAGGACGGCGAGACGATCGAGCACGAGGTCTATGACGCCCCCGCCGCCGGGGTCGCGATGGCCATGTACAATCTGGACGATTCGATCCGCGATTTCGCCCGTGCCTCGCTGAACTATGGCCTGGCGCGCGGCTATCCGGTCTATCTGTCGACCAAGAACACGATCCTCAAGGCCTATGACGGCCGCTTCAAGGACCTGTTCCAGGAGGTCTACGAGGCCGAGTTCCAGGACCGGTTCAAGAAGGCCGGCATCCATTACGAACACCGCCTGATCGACGACATGGTCGCAAGCGCGATGAAATGGTCGGGCGGCTACGTCTGGGCCTGCAAGAACTATGATGGCGACGTGCAGTCGGACACCGTCGCGCAGGGCTTTGGCAGCTTGGGTCTGATGACCTCGGTCCTGATGACCCCGGACGGTAAGATCGTCGAATCCGAGGCCGCCCATGGCACCGTCACCCGCCACTATCGCGAACACCAGAAGGGCAATGCGACCTCGACCAACTCGATCGCGTCGATCTTTGCCTGGACCGGCGGCCTCAAGCACCGCGCCAAGCTGGACGACAACGCCGCCCTGCTGACCTTTGCGCAGACGCTGGAGAAGGTGACCGTCCAGGCGGTCGAGGACGGCCACATGACCAAGGACCTGGCGCTGCTGGTGGGTCCCGACCAAAAATGGCTGACCACGATGGGCTATCTGGAAAAGGTCGATCAGTACCTGAACAAGGCGCTGAACTGATCACGAAGGCCGGGCAATCGTCCGGCCTTCTGCTTTCCAAGGGGGCAGGATGCATTTCTCCGTTGTCCAAATACCCCCGGGGGGATCGCCGCAAGGCGATGGGGGGCTGGCCCCCCTTTCTTTGGAACCCGGCCTGCGCTAAGGGCAGGGCGTCCCAAGCAGGAGTCCCGCGATGAAAGCCGCCGTCGTCACCTTTCCCGGATCGAATTGCGACCGCGACCTTGCCGTCGCGCTGGAACAGGCGGGGGCCGAGGTGGTGCGCGTCTGGCACAAGGACAGCCAGCTGCCCGACGGGATCGACCTGGTCGGCGTGCCGGGCGGGTTCTCCTATGGCGACTATCTGCGCTGCGGGGCGATCGCCGCGCATTCCCCCATCGCCGACGCGCTGCGGGCCCATGCGGCGCGGGGCGGCTATGTGCTGGGAATCTGCAACGGCTTTCAGGTGCTGACAGAACTGGGCCTGCTGCCCGGCGCGCTGATGCGCAACACCGGGCTGACTTTCCTGTGCAAGCCGTCGGTCCTGACCGTGGGCACCGCGGACAGCGCCTTCACCGGCGGTTACGCCAAGGGCCAGCGGATCAGCATTCCGGTGGCCCATCACGACGGCAACTATCAGATCGGCACCGAAGGCCTGGCGCAGCTGCGCGATCAGGACCGCATCGCCTTCACCTATGCCCCGGCGATCAACGGGTCCGTCGGCGACATCGCGGGCGTGCTGTCGGAAAACCGGCGCGTCCTGGGCATGATGCCGCATCCCGAACGTGCCGCCGATCCGGTCACGGGCGGCACCGACGGGGCGGCGCTGTTCACTGGGCTGGCCACGGCGCTGACGCACGCCTGACTTGAGCCGGACCGTTCTTCGCCATAGATTGCGTCAGCCGATCTTGTGGGACGGGTCCGTGCGTGGTCACTGAGGATCATATCGAAGACAGCGCCGAACGCAGGCGCGGCAGGGTCGGCCAGCCGGTCAACCCCTGGTGGCTGCGTGCGACGATCGCGCTGATCTGCATGGCGGCGCTGGGCACGATCTGGGTCACCAACGCATGGCTGACCGATCGCTTCTCCGAGAACACGCGCGTGCGGTCCGAACTGCGTCTGGCGCTGTATTCGGGCAACCTGATGTCGGAACTGCAGCGCAATTCGGTCGTGCCCTTGCTGCTGGCGCGTGACCCGGCGCTGATCGGGGCGCTGAACGGCAACGATTTTTCCACCACCTCGGCGCGGCTGATGACCGCGCAGAAGGAGATCGGCGCGGCCTCGATCCGCCTGCTGGACGCATCGGGGCGGGTCGTGGGGGCCACGGACCGCTATCAGATCGGCACGAACAGCGTCGCGGCCCCGCAATATGTCGAGGCGCTGCGGTCGCGCGACACGGTCTTCACCGTGTCCGAACTGGCATCGGGCGCCCATGAATTCGCCTATTCCCGCGCCGTGGTGTCCGAGGGGCGGACGCTGGGCGTGATCGTCGTGGGGGCCGACCTGACCCGGCTGGAACGGTCCTGGGCGGGCATTTCCGATGCCGTGGCCGTCACCGACAGCGAGGGTGTGATCATCCTGTCGACCGAGCCGCGCTGGCGCGGCCTGACCGTCGCCGAGGCGCAGGCGGTTCGCGATGCGCCCTCTGCGATCCGGCGGGCGTTCCAGGTGACGGCGGACTGGACCTCCAGCCCCGCCGACGCCTATGTCCAGGGCCGCGCGGTGATGCAGTCCGAGGCGCGGGTGCCGTTCCGCGGCTGGCGGATGATCAGCTTCACCGCTTATTCGTCCGTGCGCGAACGGGTCAACGCCATCCTGGCGCTGCAGATCATGGGTTTCGCCATCCTGCTGGCGGGGGCGTTCTGGATGCTGTCGCGGCGCGCGCGCATCCAGAGCCAGGCCTATATGCGCGAATCGGCCGACCTGCGCGCCCTGAACGCCCGCCTGACCCGAGAGATCGCGGAACGCGAGCGCGTGCAGAAGGAGCTGCGCGTGGCCGAGCAGACCATGCAGCAATCCTCCAAGCTGGCCGCCTTGGGAGAGATGTCGGCCGGCGTCAGCCACGAGCTGAACCAGCCCTTGGCCGCGATGAAGACCTATCTGGCGGGGGCGCGGCTGCTGCTGCAGCGCGGCCGCCCCGAGGAGGCGCTGTCCAGTTTCCAGCGCATCGACGACCTGATCGACCGGATGGGTGCGATCACCCGGCAGCTGAAGTCCTATGCCCGCAAGGGCGGCGAGGCGGTCGAGCCGGTCGATCTGCGCGCCGCGGTCAGCAGCGCGCTGACCATGATGGAGCCCCAGCTGCGCACCCGGCCCATCCGCATCATCCGCATCGTGCCGCGCGAGCGGGTGATGGTCATGGCCGACCGCATCCGGCTGGAACAGGTGCTGATCAACCTGCTGCGCAACGCGGTCGACGCGGTCAAGGGCCGCCCCGACGCTGCGATCGAGATCACGGTCGAGGCCGCGGCTCACGCCTATGTGTCCGTCCGCGATAACGGGCCGGGTGTCTCGGACCTGGAAAAGCTGTTTGAACCCTTCTGGACCACCAAGAAGCCCGGAGAGGGGACCGGGCTGGGGCTGGCGATCTCGTCCACGATCGTCGCCGATTTCGGGGGTCGCCTGACCGCCCATAACGAAAACACCGGCGGAGCGGTGTTCCGGGTCGAGCTGCCGCTGCACCGCCCCGGACAACCCCGTCAGGCCCTGGCGGCCGAATGACGCAACACGAGAGGATGACAAGAATGTCCCGCAAGCTGAAGATCGCCATCGTGGATGACGAACCCGACATGCGCGAATCGATCAGCCAGTGGCTGGTCCTGTCGGGCTTCGAGACCGAGACCTTTGCCAGCGCCGAGGACGCGCTGAAGGTCATCGGGTCCGACTGGCCCGGCATCGTCGTCAGCGACATCCGCATGCCCGGCATGGACGGCATGGCCTTTCTGAAACGCCTGATGGGCCTGGATTCGAACCTGCCCGTCATCATGATCACCGGCCATGGCGACGTGCCCATGGCGGTCGAGGCGATGCGCCTTGGCGCGATGGATTTCATGGAGAAGCCCTTCAACCCCGACCGCATGACCCAGCTGGCCAAGAAGGCCACACAGGCCCGGCGCATGACCCTGGACAACCGCGCCCTGCGCCGCGACCTGTCCGAAGGCCAGCAGGTCATGTCCAAGCTGATCGGCGCCAGCCCGGTGATGGAGCGCCTGCGCGAGGACATCCTGGACCTGGGCCAGGCCGACGGCCACGTGCTGATCGACGGCGAGACCGGCACCGGCAAGACGCTGGTGGCGCATGCCCTGCACGCGGTCGGGCCACGCGCGTCCAAGAAGTTCGTGCCGGTCAGCTGCGCGGCCTATAACGACGAGGCCCTGGCGTCGCGCCTGTTCGGACCCATCGAGGACGGGCTGCCCGCCGTCGAGGAGGCCCGCGCCGGCACGCTGTGCCTGGAGGATGTCGAGGCCCTGTCCGAGGCACTGCAGGCCCGCCTGCTGGCGTTCATCAGCGAGCAAGGCACACCTGCTGAGACGCGCATCATCGCCATCAGCAACGCCCGTGGCGAGGGCCGCAAGGCCGAGGATTCGCTGCGCCCCGACCTGTTCTATCGCTTGTCGGCGCTGAAGATCACCCTGCCGCCGCTGCGCGCGCGGGGCGAAGACATCCTGGCGCTGTTCACCCGCATGACCGAGCAGTTCAGCGAGGAATACGGCTGCGAGCCGCCTCAGGTCAGCGCGCAGGAGGCCGCGCAGCTGCTGCAGGCGCCCTGGCCGGGCAACATCCGCCAACTGATCAACGTGGCCGAACGAGCGGTCTTGCAGAACCGCCGCGGGTCGGGGTCGATCGCGTCGCTGCTGATGGCGGATGGCGAGGACAACCAGCAGGCTACCACCACCGAGGGCAAGCCGCTGAAGGAATATGTCGAAAGCTTCGAGAAGATGCTGATCGACAACACCATGCGCCGCCACAAGGGCAGCATTTCCGGGGTGATGGACGAGCTGTGCCTGCCGCGCCGGACGCTGAACGAGAAGATGGCCAAGTACGGCCTGCAACGCGGCGACTATCTGTGAGGGACCATTGGGGGCGGCGCGACCTGCCGCCCCCAACTGTCCGGGTCCCGCCGTCCGAATAAACACGCGATGGTCACAGCAACACACTGGACCGCAGGAACCGTCTTCAGAAAACTTGTGACACGACCCCGCACCTGCGGGACACTGGTGAAAGCGGGGCGCAAGCCCCTTACCGGTTTTGGGTGAACATCACCCGACCGTGGTTCAACCATAGCTTGCGACCCGTCGGTTTCCAACTGTCCATTTGGACAGGAAGATCAAGCATCCCCCTGTAAACTAACCGTTTATCTGCATTTCCTGCAATTTGTCGGCTAGGCGACAGTTCGGCGCGCTCCGGGTTGCGGGACTTGCGAAAGATGCCTGTGGGGATTACGCCGCAGGGGACCACGGAAAGGCAGCCCGCATGAGCGTTTCGTCCGACGACAAGTTCACCCCCCGCACCCCCCATCCCCGGACCCAGGCCGTCCATCACGGCACCCGGCGCAGCCAATATGGCGAGATGGCCGAGGCGATCTTCCTGACCCAGGGCTTCGTCTATCCCGACGCCGCCTCGGCCGAGGCGCGGTTCCAGGGCACCGGCCCGGACGAGTTCATCTATGCCCGTTACGGCAACCCCACCAGCCGCATGTTCGAGGACCGCATCGCCGCGCTGGAGGGGACCGAGGACGCCTTTGCCACCGCCAGCGGCATGGCCGCGGTCAACGGCGCGATGTTCGCGATGTGCAAGCCGGGCGATCACGTCGTCGCGGCGCGGGCGCTGTTCGGGTCCTGCCTGTACGTGCTGGATCTGCTGGTGCGGTTCGGGGTCAAGGTCAGCTATGTCGACGGCACCGATCTGGACCAATGGGCCGCGGCGATCACGCCCGGCACGCGGGCGGTGTTCTTCGAGAGCGTGTCGAACCCCACGCTGGAGGTGATCGACATCCGGGCCGTCGCGGACCTTGCCCATGCGGCGGGCGCGACGGTGGTGGTCGACAATGTGTTTGCGACCCCGGTCTTTTCCCGCGCGGTTGAGCAGGGGGCCGATGTGGTCGTCTATTCCGCGACCAAGCATATCGACGGCGGCGGGCGGGCGCTGGCCGGGGTGATCTGCGGCACGCGCCAGTTCGTGCGCGAGGTGGCCGAGCCCTATCTGAAGCATACCGGCGGGGCGATCAGCCCGTTCCATTCCTGGATCATGCTGAACGGGCTGCAGACCATGGACCTGCGCGTGCGCGCCCAGGCCGAGGCCGCCGCGGGCATCGCCGCCGCGCTGCACGGCCATCCGGCGCTGAGCCGCGTGATCTATCCGGGCCTGGCCGATCATCCGCAGCACGACCTGGCCATGCGGCAGATGGGGTCGGGCGGCACGATGATCGCAATGGAACTGGCGGGCGGCAAGGAGGCGGCATTCGCCGCGCTGGATCGTCTGCGGATCATCGCGATCTCGAACAACCTGGGCGATGCGAAATCCATCGTGACCCATCCGGCCACCACCACCCATTCGCGCCTGACCGACGAGGACAAGGCGCGCCTTGGCATCACTCCTGGCCTGTTGCGCCTGTCGGTGGGGTTGGAGGACGCGCGTGACCTGACCGCCGATCTGATGGACGCGCTGCAGGGCTGAACCGGGCTGCGTCATCGTGGCGTGGCGCATCTGCGGGGGCGGGCTGACATTTGTTGTGCCGCCCCCTATATCTGTGGCGATCACGCCGGAGGCACCATGACCGAGATCCGCCCCCTCACCCCCGCCTATCCCGCGCTGGCGCGCAGCTATGACGCGGAGTTCCGCGTCGACCCCGCCTACAAGGACAGCCTGCCGGACCTGCAGAACGGGCCTGCCAGCCTGATCGTGGGCGCGCGCACCGCGATCCAGCATGTGGGCATCTCGAACTTTCGGCTGCCGATCCGCTATCTGGTGCGCGACGGCGGAGAGATCACGCTGGAGACCAGCGTGACCGGCACCGTCAGTCTGGAGGCCGACCGCAAGGGCATCAACATGTCCCGGATCATGCGGTCGTTCTATGGCCATGCCGATCATGCGTTCAGCCTGTCGGTGCTGGAGGCGGCGCTGGACGATTACAAGACCGACCTGGACGCGCTGGATGCGCGGATCCAGATGCGGTTTTCGTACCCGGTGCGGGTGGACAGCCTGCGGTCGGGCCTGTCGGGCTGGCAGTATTATGACATCGCGCTGGAGGTGATCGACGTGGCCGGCGCGCGGTTGCGGGTCATGCATGTCGATTACGTCTATTCGTCGACCTGCCCCTGTTCGCTGGAACTGTCCGAGCATGCCCGACAGACGCGCGGGCGGCTGGCCACCCCGCATTCGCAGCGGTCGGTCGCGCGGATATCGCTGGTGATGGACGGCCCCGAGCGGATCTGGTTCGAGGATGTCATCGCGCTGTGCCGCGCCGCCGTGCCGACCGAGACGCAGGTCATGGTCAAGCGCGAGGACGAGCAGGCCTTTGCCGAACTGAACGCGGCGAACCCGATCTTTGTCGAGGATGCGGTGCGGGCCTTTGCGGGCCAGCTGATCGCCGATCCGCGGGTGGGCGATTTTCGTGTCGTGGCAAGCCACCAGGAATCGCTGCATTCGCATGATGCAGTCAGCCTGCTGACCAGCGGACCGACCTTTGCCCAGGCATCGCTGGACCCTGCGACCTTTGCGGGGTTGCGCGCCTGATCTGCGTCCCGCGGTGGCCGGGGGAGCTGCGCGCCCCCCGGACCCCCTGCTGATGGGGCGCACCATTTCCGCAAGATGAGAACATAGGGCGAACGCCGGGCTTTCCTTGGCGCGCGGCGATGCCTATGTTGGCGGGATGGAGCATTTCGACGATTCCGATGATCTGGCGGCGGTGCCGCTGTCGCAGCGCGCGATGGCCGCGCGGCCCGCGCCGTATCTGGACGGGCTGAACGCCGCGCAGCGCGCCGCTGTCGAGGCGCTGGACGGGCCTGTCCTGATGCTGGCGGGGGCAGGCACCGGCAAGACGCGCGCGCTGACCACGCGAATCGCGCATCTGCTGATGCTGGGCAAGGCGCGGCCCGGGCAGTTGCTGGCCGTGACCTTCACCAACAAGGCCGCGCGCGAGATGAAGGACCGGATCGGCCGCCTGCTGGGCGATGCGGTCGAGGGGATGCCCTGGCTGGGCACCTTCCACAGCATCAGCGTCAAGATCCTGCGGCGGCATGCCGAGCTGATCGGGCACGGCAACCTGCACTTAAAGCCCAGCTTTACCATTCTGGACACGGACGACCAGATCCGGCTGCTGAAGCAGTTGATCGCGGCCGAGAACATCGACGAGAAGCGTTGGCCCGCACGGCAGCTGGCGCATCTGATCGACGGGTGGAAGAACCGCTGCATCACGCCCGGCAACCTGCCCCGGGGCGAGGGTGAGGCATTTGACGGGCATGGCGGCAAGCTGTACGCGGCCTATCAGGACCGGCTGCTGACGCTGAACGCGGTCGATTTCGGCGACCTGCTGATGCATTGCGTGACGCTGTTCCAGGCGCATCCAGACGTACTGCGCCAATGGCAGGACCGGTTCCGCTATATCCTGGTGGACGAGTATCAGGACACCAACGTCGCGCAGTACATGTGGCTGCGGCTGTTGGCGCAGGCGCATCGCAACATCTGCTGCGTGGGCGACGACGACCAGTCGATCTATGGCTGGCGCGGGGCCGAGGTGGGCAACATCCTGCGTTTCGAGAAGGACTTTCCGGGCGCCGAGGTGATCCGGCTGGAGCAGAATTACCGGTCCACCCCGCAGATCCTGGCGGCCGCGTCCGGCCTGATCGCGGCGAACCAGGGGCGGTTGGGCAAGACGCTGTGGACGGATGCCGAACCGGGCGAACCGGTACGCCTGATCGGGCATTGGGACAGCGAGGCCGAGGCCCGCTGGATCGGCGAGGAGATCGAGGCGTTCCAGGGCGGCCATCGACAGGCCTTGGGCCGCGTCAGCCTGAACGACATGGCGATCCTTGTGCGCGCGTCGCACCAGATGCGGGCCTTCGAGGACCGGTTCATGACCATCGGCCTGCCCTATCGGGTGATCGGCGGCCCGCGCTTCTACGAGCGGCAGGAGATCCGCGACGCGATGGCCTATTTCCGGCTGGTGGTGTCCCCGGACGACGACCTGGCCTTCGAGCGGATCGTGAACACGCCCAAGCGCGGCCTGGGCGACAAGGCGTTGCAGACAGTCCAGCATGCGGCGCGGCGGAACGGCGTGAACCTGCTGGAGGGTGCGCGTATCGTCGTGGAGGAGAAGCAGCTGGGCGGCAAGGGCCTGGCGAACCTGCGCGATTTCGTGGCGCTGATCGGGCGGTCGCACATGGCGGTGCGCGACGGGGTGGGCCATGTGGAACTGGCCGAGCGGGTGCTGGACGAATCGGGCTATACCGCGATGTGGCAGAACGACAAGTCGCCCGACGCGCCGGGACGGCTGGACAACCTCAAGGAACTGGTCAAGGCGCTGGAGGAATTCGAGAACCTTCAGGGCTTTCTGGAGCACGTGTCGCTGGTCATGGACCGCGACGACGGAGAGCAGGCCGAACAGGTCAGCATCATGACCCTGCACGGTGCCAAGGGGCTGGAGTTTCCGGTCGTCTTCCTGCCGGGCTGGGAGGACGGGCTGTTCCCCAACCAGCGCGCCATGGACGAGCAGGGCACCAAGGGCCTGGAGGAGGAGCGGCGGCTGGCCTATGTCGGCATCACCCGTGCCGAACGCTTGGCCACGATCACCTTCGCCGGAAACCGGCGCATGTACGGGCAATGGCAGTCCAGCCTGCCGTCACGGTTCATCGACGAACTGCCCCATGAACATGTCGAGGTGCTTACCCCGCCGGGCCTGTACGGCGGCGGATATGGCGCGGCCATGGCGATGGCGGGCGGCACGCGGATGGACGAACGGGTGGCCAAGGCCGATGTCTATGCCTCTCCGGGATGGAAGCGGATGCAGGCGCGGGCCGCCGATCGCGGCCAGCCGGTGCATCGCACCCCCGTCACGATCAACGCGGCGCCCGCGTCGCGATTCACCGTGGGCGACCGCGTGACCCACGCCAAGTTCGGCGAGGGTCAGGTCATGGGCATCGCCGAGGACACGCTGACCGTTCAGTTCGAGGCCGGGTTCAAGAACATCAAGGCGGCCTATGTTCAGCCGGCGGGCGGGGGCGACGACGTCCCCTTCTGACGGCGGGACAGGCGGGGCTGTCCGGCGCGGGTTAGGGCCTGGGCATAGGCCGCGTCGACATCCGTGCCCGGATGGTTCTCCGCCAGCCGCAGCAGGCGAAAATGGATGTCTGCGACCCGTTCGTAGTAATCTAGGAAGGCATAGTTGATCGCGGCCCCCGTCGCCGCGCCCAGGACCGGAACGGCCTGCGCGCCCAGCTTGGTCGTCAGGCGGGTCGCGAACTGACCGGCAAACCGGGTGATAAGCGTCGACACGGTCTGCCCGTTGGTCAGCAGGCGGTTCGCCAGGAACGATTGCGCGGCCGCGTCGCCTTCCTGTCCGGGTTCGCCGTATTGGAACACCGCCAGGCATTCCAGCCGCACCCGCGGATCGGTGGTGTCAAAGCCATGCTTGCGCGCGACCTTCTGGATGGAATTGAAGATGACCGTGGTCGAAGCCACCAGGTCCGGCACGATGCCCGCCAGCCCGAACCATCCGCCCGTGGCCCCCGACATCACCGCCGCCGCCCTGTTGGCGACCAGCGGCGCGTCACGCACCACGCTGATCCCGTCGCCGCGCGCGGACAGGTCGTACAGTTGGCGGAACGCGCTTTCCATGACCTTCTCCAGCGACACGGGCGACAGGCCCAGGACCGTGTTGGCCGCGCCTTCGGTCAGCCGGCCCACGGCCTCGACCCCGCGCATCAGCAGACCGCGCCCGGCCAGCTGGCGGGCGGCCAAGCGGTCCAGTTCGGCCTGCAGGTCGGCGGTCGGGTCGGTCAGCGCGGTCGAGGTCATGGTCATGCTCCTAGTCAGTCGGCCCATTCCGGGTCGGTGGTAAACGCGATGGTCAGCCAACGGTTCGTGATGTCGCCGCCGATGGCCTCGCCGATCTGGTCGCGGATTGCGTCCCATTCCTCCAGCGGGCGGGGGGGCTGGCCCTGGGGGACGATGAAGTACAGCTCGATCTGGCGGCCGCGCCCGACACGGGCGACATAGGCGCGGTGGTCCAGAAAGCCGTGTTGGGCCACCACGTTGCAGGCCACGGCGTCGATTTCGGCCAGCATGTCGGAGGGCGTGATCAGCAGGATGTCGGCCAGCGCCCGGCGGATGGTCGGCACCGGCAGCGGGATCACGATCACGCAGACCAGCGCCAGCACGGCCGGATCGACATAGGGCGACAGGGGCGCCAGCGCCGTTCCCTGGATCGCCCAGCCAAAGACGAAGGCCGCCAGCAGCGCCCCCGTCAGCGCGGCCGAGATGGTCCAGCCCTGCACGTCCAGCGCCACGAAGTTCGACCGGATCGACCGGTTGGCGTGACGGTTGTGGATCGCCATGCCGATGGCGACGATCAGCACCACCGTGGCATAGACGATGGCCCGCCCGAACTGCAGCGGGTGGCCGCCGGTCAGCAGGCTGCCCACCGCCGTCACCAGCGCATAGACCGCGGCCCCCGACAGCAGGATGCCGTTCAGGCCCAGGACCATCGGCTCCAGGTGCCAGAAACCCATCGTGAACCGCTGGACCAGCCGGGCCTGGCGCCGTTCCGACAGGCGTTGGGTGATCAGCGACGACACCAGCAGCGCGACCGACGTCATCACCGCATCCGTCAGCGAATAGATGCCGTCGAAGATGATCGACGCCGACCCCGACGCCACGCCGAAACCGATCCCCACCGCCGCCACGACGAAGGTCATGGCGATCGACAGGCGCAGGACGGCTTGTTCGGACATCGGGCGGGTCATGGGGATCCTTTCGGCCGCAGAACGCCGCACGCGTTCAAAGGGTTGCACGCTGCGCCGCCGTGACGCGACGCGACATCTGGCCCCTGCCGCGCGGGGCGTGCTAACGTGGTCGCCAATGATGACGGGGGCTTTGCGGTGGCGGTGATCCGGCTGTGGCTGTTCGTGCTGGCGGCGCAGGTGGTGTTCTATGTGCTGCTGCGCATGCATATCCGGTCCGGACAGGTCGAACGGCTTGAGAACCGGTGGGATGCCCGCCATCCCGACCAAGCCGGGAACACCGCCGCACGGCGCGCGTTCATCGCCAAGGCGATGGTCGGGTTCAACCGGACCCTGCGGGCGCGGCTGGCCGGCCTGGTCTTCGTGCTGCCCACGCTGGCCGTCGTGGTCATCGTCATCCTGGTCAACTGGCAATAGGAGCTGCCATGTATTATGTGCGCGTCGTCGCAGGCGTCCTGTTCGGCATCCTGGTCTTTGGCCTGCTGGATTACACCCTGCCGTCCCAGAACACGCTGCGGATCAGCAACACCTACAACCGCCTGACGGAGATCCCGCCTTCGGCCGCGATCTTCTGGGCATCCGACAGCACCGGCACGGTCGAGAACGCCCAGGGCCAGCGCGACGTGCGCTTCATCGACGCGGTGCGGCCCGGCGGGCGCGTCTTCGTCTATCGAAACGAGGATACGGGCTGGGTCTGGCCGCCCTATTTCAAGTACGACAGCGCGAACCTGCAGGCCGAGGCCACGAACCTGCAATCCTCGGCGCGTGATCCGATCTGGGTCAGCGTGACCGCCTATGGCTGGCGTCTGCCGTGGATGTCGACCTATCCCAATGCAATTTCCATCAACACCGTGGCGGGCCCCGACGACCGCCCGACCAACTGGGCCGCGCTGATCGTCTGTGGCGTGCTGCTGGCATTGCTGACGCTGGTCTGGCGCATGTGGGCGCAGTTCCGTCAGCGCAGCGCAAGGAGACCGGCATGACCAACCCCGGAACCGACCTGCACCCCGACTGGTTCGAGGGCATCCGCATCAACACCCCGGCGGTCGAACGCCGTGCGGCGACATTGCCCGCACGCCGCAGCCTGAAGAAGGATCACCAGGCCGCGTGGCTTTTGAACGCGGTGCGCTGCATCGACCTGACCACGCTGGCGGGCGATGACACGCCCGACCGGGTCGCCCGTCTGTGCGCCAAGGCCCGCCAGCCGATCGCCGCCGACCTGCTGGAGGCCGTGGGCGTGACCGGGCTGACCACCGGCGCGGTCTGCGTCTATCCGACGATGGTCGCGCCCGCCAAGCGCGCCTTGGGCAACAGCGGCATTCCGGTGGCCAGCGTGGCGACGGGCTTTCCCGCAGGCCTGATGCCCCTGGACCTGCGCCTGGCCGAGATCCGCTATGCGGTCGATCAGGGCGCGGACGAGATCGACATCGTCATCACCCGCGCCCATGTGCTGCAGGGCAACTGGGCGGCGCTGTATGACGAATTGCGCGCCATGCGCGAGGCCTGCGGGGCCGCGCGGATGAAGGCGATCCTGGCCACCGGCGATCTGAAGTCGCTGGAGAATGTCGCGAAGGCCAGCCATGTGGCGATGCAAGCCGGGTCGGACTGGATCAAGACCTCGACCGGCAAGGAGGGCGTGAACGCGACCCTGCCGGTCAGCCTGGTCATGGTCCGCACCATCCGCGATTTCCATGCGCGCACCGGCATCAAGGTCGGCTTCAAGCCCGCGGGCGGCCTGCGCACCGCCAAGGACGCGATCAGCTGGCAGGTGCTGATGGCCGAGGAGCTGGGCCGCGACTGGCTGGCCCCGGACCTGTTCCGCATCGGCGCCTCCAGCCTGCTGGGCGATATCGAGCGCCAGATCAGCCACCATGTGACGGGCCGCTATGCCGCCGCCCACCGCCAAGCGATTGCCTGAGGATCCGATGACCAAAGTGAGCGAGATCATGCAGACGATGGAATACGGCCCCTCGACCGAGGACGCGTCCGCGGCCCGCGACTGGCTGGCCCGGCGCGGGGCGTTCGGGCATTTCATCAACGGCAGCTTCACCAAGCCGGGCGAGACCTTCGAGACCCGCGACCCCGCCACCGGCGAGGTCCTGGCCCGCGTGACGCAGGGAACGGCGGACGACGTCGCGACGGCGGTCAAGGCCGCGCGCCGCGCGCAGAAGGGCTGGGCGGCGCTGCCCGGCACCGAACGGGCGCGGCACCTCTATGCGCTGGCCCGGCATGTACAAAAGCGCGAGCGCTTTCTGTCGGTCCTTGAGACGCTGGACAACGGCAAGCCGATCCGCGAGGCGCGCGACATCGACGTGCCGCTGGTCGCGCGGCATTTCTATCACCATGCGGGCTGGGCGGAACTGCGCGACACGCGGTTCCCGGGCCACGCGCCGCTTGGCGTCTGCGGCCAGATCATCCCGTGGAACTTTCCGCTGCTGATGCTGGCCTGGAAGGTCGCGCCGGCGCTGGCCGCGGGCAACACGGTGGTGCTGAAGCCCGCCGAATACACCCCCCTGACCGCCTTGGCCTTTGCCGAGATCTGCCAGGAGGTCGGCCTGCCCGCGGGCGTCGTGAACATCGTCACCGGTGACGGCGCGACGGGCGCGGCCCTGGTCGCGGCCGAAGTCGACAAGATCGCCTTCACCGGCTCGACCGAGGTGGGGCGCGGCATCGCCACCGCCCTGGCCGGGACCGGGCGCAAGCTGACGTTGGAGCTGGGCGGCAAGTCGCCCTTCGTGGTGATGGAGGACGCCGATCTGGACGCCGCCGTCGAGGGCGTGGTGGACAGCATCTGGTTCAACCAGGGCCAGGTCTGCTGCGCGGGCTCGCGCATCCTGGTGGCGGAATCCGTGGCGGAGCGGTTCGAAACGCTGCTGTCGGCCCGCATGGCGCGGCTGCGCGTGGGCGCGCCCTTGGACAAGTCCACCGATATCGGCGCCATCGTCGATCCGGTGCAGAAGGACCGCATTCTGACGATCTGCCACGCCGCGACAGATGCCGGGGCGGAACTGGTCGGCGGTCAGGCGCAGGAGGGCTGCTTCATCGCGCCCGGCTATCTGAAGAACATCGCCCCCGCCAATCCCGGCATGGAGCAGGAGATCTTCGGCCCCATCGCCACGCTGTCGACCTTCCGCACCGCGGATGAGGCGGTCGAGCTGGCGAACAACACCCGCTATGGCTTGGCCGGATCGGTCTGGTCGGAAAGCGCGACGGTCGCCACGGACATCGCCGCGCGGATCAAGGCCGGTGTGATCTGGATCAACGGCGCCAACATGTTCGACGCCGCGGCCCCCTTCGGCGGCTATCGCGAAAGCGGTTACGGGCGCGAGGGCGGGGCCGCGGGGATGCGTGACTATCTGGCCGAGCCTGCGGTGAAACCAGGGCGTGAAGCTGCTTCGAAACCGGTCGTCGCGGTGACGGACGGGGCCGCGCCGCAGCAGGGCATCGACCGCACGGCCAAGCTCTATTACGGCGGCGCGCAGAAGCGGCCCGATGGCGGGGCGATGTACGCGGTGCCGGGCGGGCTGGCCCCCCTGGGCAGCCGCAAGGATATCCGGAACGCCGTCGAGGCTGCGACCAAGGCCGGGAAATGGGCGGCGGCGGGCGGTCACGCCCGTGCGCAGGTCCTCTATTACATCGCCGAGAACCTGTCGGCGCGGGCCGCGGAGTTCGCGGCCCGCACCAGCCGGGCCGAGGTCGATGCCGCCATCGCGCGCGCCTTCCACTATGCGGCCTGGGCCGACAAGTTCGACGGCGCGACCGTGCAGGCGAAGCCCGGCCATCTGGTCACCGTGATCCCCGAACCGATGGGCGTCATCGGCATCGCCTGCCCGAATGCACAGCCGCTGGCGGGGTTCCTGTCACTGGTGCTGCCCGCCATCGCCATGGGCAACGCGGTCGTGGCGATCCCCGCGCAGGACGATCCGCTGGCGGTGACGGACCTGTATCAGGTGTTCGACACGTCGGACCTGCCGGGCGGCGTGATCAACATCGTGACCGGGGTGAGCGCCGACCTGGCGGTGCCGCTGGCCGCCCATGAGGAGGTCGCGGGCTTCTGGCACGCGGGCCCTGCGGCGGAACTGGCGGCGGTGGACCGGGCGGCGGCGGGGAATCTGAAGCCGGTCTGGGCCGTGCCCGCCCGCGACTGGACCGGCGTTCAGGCGCAGGGCGAGACCTTCCTGCATCACGCCACGCGGTCCAAGACGATCTGGCTGCCCTATGGCGCCCTGCCCGCGGGCAGCGGCAGCGCGGCCTATTGAAACGAAGAAGGGGGGCCGCCTGGCCCCCCTTTTCCGTCAGCGCCCCCGGATGCGGGGGTCCATGGCGTCGCGCAGCCCGTCGCCGATATAGTTCACGCACAGCACCGTCAGCGAGATCAGCAAGCCGGGGAAGATCACCCGCCAGGGATACAGCACCATCTGGTCCACGGCGTCGAACAGCAGCCGTCCCCAGGTCGGGAAGTCGGGCGGAAAGCCCAGGCCCAGGAAGGACAGCGCGCTTTCGGTAATGATCGCGGTGGCAATGCCCAGGGTCGCGGCCACCATGATCGGCGACAGCACGTTGGGCAGGATGTGGCGCGTGATCATGCGGTGCGATGGCGTGCCGATGGACCGCGCGGCCAGGATGAACTCGCGTTCCTTCAGGCCCAGCACCTCGCCGCGTACGATGCGGGCGGCCTGCATCCAGCTGGTCGCGCCGATGGCGGTCACGATCAGGAAGAAGATGCCAAGCGCCGGGCCGAAGGTCTGCGACAGCGGCTCGCGGAACAAGGTCACCATCAGCAGCAGCAAGGGCAGCAGCGGCAGCGCCAGGAACAGCTCTGTCAGGCGCATCAGCGGCGCGTCCAGCCGGCGGAAGTAGCCCGACATCACGCCGATCAGGCTGCCCAGGAAGATCGCGATGATCATCGCGGTCAGGCCGACGGCGATGGACACCTGGCCGCCCGCCATCAGGCGCGCCAGCAGGTCGCGGCCCAGCTGGTCGGTGCCCAGGGGATGGGCCGCGGAAAAGCCCGAGTTGCGGGCGCGGATGTCCACATAGGTCGGGTCGATCGTCCAGATCAGCGGTCCGACGGACACGAACAGGATGATCGCCACGAACAGCACCAGCGCCACCATCGCGCCGCGGTGGCTGCGGAACTGGCGCCAGACGTCGGACCACTGGCTGCGGGTCTCGACCGCGCCCTGGGGGGGCACGACCGGGGGGCTGGCGGCGGCGGGGACGGCGGCGTTGCCTGCGGCGGCGCGCAGGTCGTCGGGGGATTTGGGGTCAGTCATAGCGGATCCTCGGGTCCAGCACCCCATAGAGGATGTCTGCGATCAGGGTGAAGACGACGATCAGGATGGCAAAGATGAAGGTCAGCGTCAGGACCATCGGGATGTCGTTGCCGTGGATCGAGGTGATCAGCAGCTGTCCCAGCCCGTTCACCTTGAACACCTGTTCGGTGATAATGGCGCCGCCGAACACCGCCGGCAGGCCAAGCGCGATCACGGTCACGACCGGGATCAGGCTGTTGCGCAAGACGTGCTTCAACACGACGACGCGCTCGGACAGGCCCTTGGCGCGGGCGGTGCGGACATAGTCCTGGCCCAGGTTGTCCAGCATGGACGAGCGCATGAAGCGGCTGATCTGCGCCGCGTTGTAAAGTGCCAGCACCGTCACGGGCATCACCATCTGGCGGGCCTGCTGCTTGAAGCTGGCCCAGTCATCGACCTGCAGCGTGGTGTCATAGACCGACGGGAACCACTGCAGGTTCACCGCGAAGATGATGATCAGCACGACGCCGGTGAAGAAGGTGGGCATCGAGAACCCGATCATCGACACGAAGGTGCCGATCTGGTCGAACCAACTGTACTGCTTGTAGGCCGAGATGATCCCGATGGGGATCGCGATCAGGATGCCCACCAGATAGGACATGCCGACCACGGTCAGGGTCTGCGGCACGCGCTGGGCGATCACGTCGAAGACGGGGCTGCGCGACTGGAAGCTGATGATGCGTTGGGCGCCGTCGCTGAAGTTCGTGCCGAACCACTGGTCGGTCCAGTACAGCGGCTCGACCCAGAAGAACTGCTTCAGCCACAGCAGGTAGCGGACCGGCCAGGGCTCGCCCAGGCCCAGGGCCGCGCGCATGCGTTCGCGGACCTCCGGGGGCACGGTCAGGGGCACGTCGCCCAAGGGATCGCCGGGTGAGGCTTCCAGCAGCAGGAAGATCACCAGCGAGATGAACAGCAATGTCGGAATGGCCAGCAGCAGCCGGCGGATGGTGAAACTCAGCATGGTGCCTCGATCCGGTGGTTTCTGGGCATCTGTGTCCCCCCGTCACGGTCCCGCGCGCCCGCGGGCCCCTGAGAGAGGGGCGCCGCCCCGGCGCAGGGCCAGGGCGGCAGGATGCATTACTGTTCGACGCGGGTCCAGTCCGCGACGTTCCAGATCTCGCTGTCCCAGGCGTTCAGCTGCACGCCGCCAAGCGTGTTCGAATGCGCCGAGGCCGTGCCGCGATAGACCAGCGGGATGATCGCGTTGCTGTCCTTGGTCAGCATGTCGTTCATCGTCCGGCCCATGGCGGCGCGTTCGTCGGCATCGACGATGCCTTCGATCTCGTCGACCATGCGGTCGTATTCCGGGTCGCAGAAGCGGCTGATGTTCTCGCCCTGCCACTGGTTGGCGGGCGAGGGCGCCTTGTCGCAGGTCCACTTGGACAGGTAGGGCGCCGGGTTGTTGCCGTCGAAGTTGTCGGCATACATCTCGACGTCGGCATAGAACTTCTGCAGCGTGTCGGGCGAACCCGCATCCGAGCCGAAGAACACCGACGCGTCGACCGTCTTCAGTTCGGTCTGGACGCCGATTTCCGACCACCACTGCTTGATCAGCGCCTGGAAGTCCTGGCGGACCGCGTTGACCGAGGTCTGGAAGACCATGTTCAGCTGCACGCCGTCCTTCTCACGCACGCCGTTGCCGCCCATCGTCCAGCCTGCCTCGTCCAGCAGGGCGTTCGCACCGGCGATGTCCTGGGTCAGGCATTCGGTGTTGTCGGAGGCCCAGGCCTCGGGGGCGGGGACATAGTTGCAGGTCGGCTGGCCCGACGTGCCATAGCCGATCTCGACCAGCAGGGCGCGGTCGATGGCCATCGACAGCGCCTTGCGCACCGCCGGGTCCGACAGGAACGGATGCGGATGCGCAGCGGTCGAACGCTCGCCCTCGGGCAGCGACGACGACGGGTCGGTCAGGTTGACGTGGATGCGTTCCACCAGCGTGCCGAACGCGGCAGAGACCTTGCCGCGGCCCGCGGCCTCCATGCCGGCGATGACGTCGGGCGCCAGCTGGGTGTTCCAGGCATAGTCGAACTCGCCGGTCTCCATGACCGACCGCGCGGCGCCGGCCGCATCGCCGCCACCCTTGACCAGCACGGTCGCGAAGGCGGGCTTGGCCGCGTCGCGGTATTCCGGGTTCGCTTCCAGGCTGATCGTGTCGTTGGTCAGGAACTGGGTGACGCGGAACGGGCCGGTGCCGATCGGGCCAAAGTTCTGGTCGGTGCAGGTCGGCGCGTTCACGCCCTTGCAGGCCTCGAACTGGGCCTTCTGCAGGATCGGCGACTGCGATCCGACAAAGGCCGAGAACGGGTCGGCGCGCGGCGAATCGAAGGTGACCTTGACGGTCTGCGGATCGACCGCCTCGACCGCGGTGATGCCCTCGAACTTGGCCAGCTGCGCGCAGCCACCCTCGGGGTCCATGCAGTATTCGGCGGTGAAGACGACGTCATCGGCGGTGAGCGGCGTGCCGTCCGACCATTTCACGTCGTCGCGCAGCTTCCAGGTGACCGAGGTCAGGTCCTCGGCGATGCCGCCGTTCTCTAGCGACGGGATCTCGGTCACCAGGCGCGCATAGATCTGGCCTTCGGTGTCGTAGCCCGCCAGCGGTTCCAGGACCAGGCTGCCGGCGATGACTTCCTTGGTGCCGCCCGACAGATAGGGGTGCATCAGGGTCGGGGCCTGCCACATGATGATGTTCAGCTGGCCGTCGCTGCCGCGTTCCGCGAAAGCGGCAGGGGCCATCGCCAGCGTGGCGGCGGCGCCCATCAGACCGGTTCTCAGTTTCATTACACTCTCCTGTTGGGTGTTGCGGCCCGCGGGGGGTTCCACGCCACCTTCAGCCATTCGGGGGCTGATCGTCTTGTCGCGTCCCCGATTGTCCGGGTGGTTGTTCGTGTTGTCATCGTCCCTGCGGAATGCGCGCATCATCGAACGAAGCCTCTGCGAAAGGCAAGACCCATCGCACATGCGTTTGGGCTTTGACTTTCCCCGGGCAATGGCTAGCCTGCTGGCTTGATCTTTCCCGGGGGCCCCAGATGCTTGACGACAAACCTCTTGTTTCCATTGAGAAACTGCGGGTCGAATTCGAAACCAACGATGGGGTCGTGGTCGGCGTCAAGGATGTCAGCTTCAACATCAAGCCGGGCGAATGCGTCTGCGTGGTGGGCGAATCCGGGTCGGGGAAATCGGTCAGCTCGCTGTCGCTGATGCGGCTGGTGGAATTCGGCGGGGGCACCATCGCGGGCGGCCAGCTGATGTTCGAACAGGATGACGGCAAGGTCGTCGACCTGGCCCGCCAGAACAGCGCCGCGATGCGCGACATCCGCGGCAATCAGATCGGCATGATCTTCCAGGAGCCGATGACCGCGCTGAACCCGGTCTTCACCGTCGGCGACCAGCTGGTCGAGGGGTTGATCACCCATCGCGGCCTGAAGAAGGCCGAGGCCCGCGCCCGCGCGCTGGAGATCCTGCGCCAGGTCCGCATTCCCGAACCCGAACGCCGGCTGGACCAGTATCCGCACGAACTGTCGGGCGGCATGCGCCAGCGCGTCGTGATCGCCATCGCCATGGCCTGCGAGCCTCGCCTGCTGATCTGCGACGAGCCCACGACAGCGCTGGACGTGACGATCCAGGCGGAGATCCTGGCGCTGATCGACCGGCTGAAGCGGGAAAAGCAGATTGCCGTCCTTTTCATCACCCATGACATGGCCGTGGTCGCCCAGATGGCCGACCGCGTGGTGGTCATGTATCGCGGCGAGAAGGTCGAGGAAGGCCCGGTCGAGCAGATCTTCGAGAATCCTCAGCGGGATTACACCAAGATGCTGCTGGCCGCCGTCCCGCGCCTGGGCGAGATGACCGGCAAGGCCGCCCCCGAACGCCTGCGCCTGATGAGCGACGGATCGACCGGCGCCCCCGAACCCATTGTCGTCGCCAACCCCACGCCGCTGCTGACGGTCAAGAACCTGACCACGCGGTTCAAGGTCAAGGGCGGCCTGCTGCGCCGCACCGTCGCGCGGGTGCACGCGGTCGAGGATGTCAGCTTTACCATCAACGCCGGCGAGACGCTGTCGCTGGTTGGCGAATCCGGCTGCGGAAAGTCCACCTGCGGGCGGTCGATCCTGCGCCTGGTCGAGCCCGAATCGGGCACGGTCGATCTGGGCGGCACCGACATCATCGGCCTGTCTGCGAACGCGCTGCGCAAGTCGCGCCGCGACATGCAGATGATCTTTCAGGACCCGTTCGCCAGCCTGGACCCGCACATGAAGCTCTACGACCAGGTCGCAGAGCCGATGGAGAACTATGGCATCGGCAGCAAGTCCGAACGCCAGGACCGCATCGCCGCCCTGTTCGACCGGGTGGAACTGCCGCGCAGCTTCATGCGGCGCTATCCGCACGAGATGTCGGGCGGCCAGCGCCAGCGCATCGCCATCGCCCGCGCCCTGGCGCTGAACCCCAAGCTGATCATCGCGGACGAGGCCGTGTCGGCGCTGGACGTGTCGGTCCAGGCGCAGGTGCTGAACCTGCTGATGGAGCTGCAGCAGGACCTGGGCATTTCGATGCTGTTCATCAGCCATGACATGGCCGTCGTCGAACGCGTCAGCCACCATGTGGGCGTGATGTATCTGGGCCGCATCGTCGAACTGGGCACCCGCCGGCAGGTCTTCGAGAACCCCCAGCACAGCTATACCCGCCAGCTGATGTCGGCGGTGCCCGTGGCCGACCCGCGCCAGAAGAAGATCACCGAGGATCTGAGCTTCAAGCCCATCCCGTCGCCCATGCACCCGGTCGATTACGTGGCCAGGCCGTCCGTCTACCGAGAGGTCGCGCCGGGGCACCGCGTGCTGGTCGATCCGGTCACCCACGGCTGATCGCTTTTCGGGCAGGGCGTGGCGGGGTGCCCCTGGCCCCTCTTGCAGATCGTGCAGGAAATCGCCACCCTGCGCCCGAAGGAGACAACCATGCCCGTCAAGAACCGCTTTGCCGAACTGCTGCCCGAAATCACCGCCTGGCGCCGCGATTTCCACGAACATCCCGAACTGCTGTACGACGTCCACCGCACAGCGGGCCGCGTGGCCGACCTGCTGCGCGAATTCGGCTGTGACGAAGTGACCGAGGGCGTGGGCCGCACGGGCGTCGTCGGCGTCATCAAGGGCCGGACCGACAGCAAGGGCCGCGTCGTGGGCCTGCGCGCCGACATGGACGCGCTGCCGATCATCGAGCAGACGGGCGTGGAATACGCGTCAAAGACGCCGGGCAAGATGCACGCCTGCGGCCATGACGGCCACACCGCCATGCTGCTGGGTGCGGCCAAGTATCTGGCCGAGACGCGCAATTTCGACGGCACCGCCATCGTGATCTTCCAGCCCGCGGAAGAAGGCGGTGCCGGGGGCGAGGCGATGGTGCTGGACGGTCTGGTCGACCGCTGGAAGATCGACGAGTTCTATGGCATGCACAACATGCCCGGCATGCCGGTGGGCCAGTTCTCGATCCGGCCCGGCGCGATGATGGCGGCGGCCGATCAGTTCGACATCACCGTGACAGGCAAGGGCGGCCATGCCGCAAAGCCCCATGAATGCATCGACACCACCCTGACCGCCGCCCAGATCGTCGTGGCGCTGCAGTCGGTCGTGGCGCGCAACATTGACCCGCTGAAGAACGCGGTGATCTCGGTCTGCGTGGTGTCGACGGATTCGACGGCGCATAACGTGATCCCGCAGGTCGTCCAGCTGAAGGGCACCGCCCGTAGCCTGGCCCCCGAGGTCCGCGACCAGTTGGAGGAGGGGATCAAGCGCGTCGCCACCAACATCGCCGCCGCGATGGGCGCGCGCGCCGATGTCGATTACCAGCGTGGCTATCCGGTCACGATGAACGACCCGCAGGCGACGGAATGGGCCGCCGACGTGGCGCGCGACATCTCGGGCGGGGTGAACATGGACATGCAGCCGATGATGGGCGGCGAGGATTTCAGCTACATGCTGAACGAACGTCCCGGCGCCTACATCTGGGTCGGCAACGGCGACACGGCGATGGTTCATCACCCGGCCTACAATTTCAACGACGACGCGATCCCGGCGGGCTCCAGCTGGTATGCGGGCATGGTCGAGGCGCGGCTGCCGGCGGCCTAATGCAGGCCGCCTGATGTCGCGGGCGGCCCCCCGCCGTCGCAAACGTGATTGCCCTTCGCGGGCAATGCGTTGAAATGCCGGTGGCGTTCGCGCCATCGGCAAAACGGGGACCCCATATGAAGACCTTCACCCTGCGCGTGACCTGCGCCTCGACCCGCGGCATCGTCGCGGCGATTTCCGGCGCGCTGGCGGATGCGGATTGCAACATCACCGACAGCGCCCAGTTCGACGATGTCGAGACGGGGCGGTTCTTCATGCGGGTCAGCTTCCGCTCCGAAGGGGCCGCGACGCTGGAGAGCCTGCGCGCGGCTTTCGCGCCCATCGCCACCCGCTTCGGCATGGAGGTCGAGATCACCGACGATGCCGTCAAGAAGAAGGTGATGATCATGGTCAGCCGGTTCGGGCACTGCCTGAACGACCTGCTGTACCGCTGGCGCATCGGTGCCCTGCCGATCGAGATCGTGGGCGTCGTGTCGAACCACCACGAATACCAGAAGGTCGTCGTGAACCACGACATCCCCTTCCACATGATCCGCGTCACGCCCGAGAACAAGGCCGAGGCCGAGGCCCGTCAGATGGAGATCATCGACCAGACCGGGGCCGAGCTGGTCGTGCTGGCGCGCTATATGCAGGTGCTGTCGGACCGGATGTGCCAGCAGATGTCGGGGCGGATCATCAACATCCACCACTCCTTCCTGCCCAGCTTCAAGGGCGCGAACCCCTACAAGCAGGCCTATGAGCGGGGCGTCAAGCTGATCGGCGCGACCAGCCATTACGTCACCGCCGACCTGGACGAGGGCCCGATCATCGAACAGGACACGGTCCGCGTGACCCATGCCCAGTCCCCCGGCGACTATGTCTCCCTGGGCCGCGACGTCGAGGCGCAGGTGCTGGCCCGCGCGGTCCATGCCCATATCCACGGCCGGGTCTTCCTGAATGCGGCCAAGACGGTGGTCTTCCCGCCGTCGCCCGGCAGCTATGCCAGCGAGCGGATGGGTTAACGCACCGTCTCGAACTCGGCCGCGTCGGCGTCGCGCTGATCCTGGACGGCCTGGTTTGCGCCGTCGCGCGCGGCCTCCAGCGTGCTGCGGATTTCTGCCGCGCGGGCGTCATGGGCGTCATGCGCGGCTGTCAGCGCGGCGCGCAGCGCGGCCTGCTGGTCGGGGGTCAGATCCTGGTCGCGTGACCAGGCACGCACCCGGTTGCTCTCGCGCAGCGAACGGCCACCGATGCAGTTGTCCAGCCGCAGCAGCGCACCTCCGGCGGCGTTGGAATTGCGCAGCTGGGTCATCGACGCCTGGTTGTTGGTTCTCAGCATCTCGAAGCTGTTGGCGTTCCAGCGACGCCTCTCCTCGATCTCGCGCGCCAGTTCGCTTTGCGTGGTGATGGGGGTGAACAGGCCGCCCCCGGCCTGGGCCACGGCCTCCAGCTGGGCGCGTTCGTCGGCGGGCAGGTCCAGGCCCAGGATGTTGACGACGGCGCGGATGTTGCCGTCATGCAGGGCGCGGGCCTGTTCCACGGGATCGCCGCCGCAGGTCTCCTCTCCGTCCGACACGACATAGACGACCTGTTCGCCCACTGCGTCTGACGGCGACAGCTGCGTCCCGGCGGCGGCCAGCGCATCGGCCAAGGGCGTCCAGCCCGCCGGTTCCAGCGCCTGCACCGCGGCCTTCAGCGCCGTGGTGTTGTCGGTGGCAGGCACCAGGGTCTCGACCCCCGCACAGCTGGCGGCGCGACCGGCATCATCGTTCGTGCCCCGATGGCCAAAGGCCACCAGGCTGGCGATCACGTCATCAGGCAGGTCGTCCAGCAGGGCTTCGACCGCCTGCCGTGCCGCCGCCATCTTGGTGTCGCTGCCAAGCGCACCCGCCATTGACCCGGATGCGTCGAAGGCCACCACCAGCCGCCGCAGGGGCACCGGGGCGTCCGTCGCACCCCGGAAATCGGCATCGCGCTGGTCGTCGCGCATCTGTGGCATGTCGGTGAAGCAGGCGTCGATATCCTCGCCCCGGTCCTGCAGGAAGCGCGCCAGCAGCGCGTCGGCGTCCTGCGCCAGGGCAGGGGCGGTGGACAGCAGCAGAACGGTCAGGGCAAGCAGGCGCACAGGCGGCCTCCGGTATCGGTTGCGCACAGTATCGCCGGGGTCGCGGCCGGATGTCATCATCGCGGCCGGGCCTGCGCGGGATGTCGCCGGAACGACGAACGCCCCGGCCGTTTCGGACCGGGGCGCGCAGGGTGTGGGTCAGCGCCGCTTACTGCGGGATCTGGGCGGTGATGCCCTCGACATAGAAGTTCATCGACTGCAGGTCCGCGTCGCTGGCGGTCTCTCCCTCGGCCAGCCAGACGGTGCCGTCGGCCTTGTTCAGCGGCCCGGTGAAGGGGTGGTATTCGCCCGCGCCGATGGCGTCGCGCAGGGCCTCGGCCTCGGCCTTGACCTCGGCGGGGACGGCGTCGGTGATCTCTCCGATCACGACCTCTCCGTCACCGATGCCTGCCCAGCTGGACCCGCTTTCCCAGGTGCCGTCCAGCACCGCGCCGACGCGCTTGATGTAATAGGGCGACCATTCATCGATGATCGAGGCCACCCGCGGGCTGGGCTTGAACGCCGCCATGTCGCTGGCCTGACCGAAGCCAATGGCGCCAGCCTGCTGGGCCTGGGCCAGGGGCGCGGTCGAATCGGTGTGCTGCAGGATCACGTCCACGCCCTCGGCCAACAGCGCCGACGCGGCCTCGGCCTCCTTGGCGGGGTCGAACCAGCTGTAGGCCCAGACTACGCGCATCTCCACGTCCGGGTTCACCTTGCGGGCATGGATGAAGCTGGAGTTGATGCCCTGGATCACCTCGGGGATCGGGAAGGACCCGATATAGCCGATCTTGTTCGATTCCGTCATGCGGCCCGCGATGGTGCCGATGACCGCCCGACCCTCGTAGAAGCGCGCGTCATAGGTCGCGACGTTCTCGGCCGTCTTGTAGCCGGTGGCATGTTCGAACTTGATGTCGGGAAACTTGGCCGCGACGTTCATCACCGGGTCCATGAAGCCGAAGCTGGTCGCGAAGATCAGCTCGTTCCCGGCCAGGGCCAGCTGGGTCAGGGCGCGTTCGGCGTCGGCGCCTTCCGGCACGCTCTCGATGAAGGTGGTCTCGACGCGGTCGCCGAACTCGGCCTCGACGGCCTGGCGGGCCAGGTCGTGCTGATAGGTCCAGCCGCCGTCGCCCACGGGGCCGACATAGATGAAGCCGACCTTCAGCGGCTCGTCCTGGGCCATGGCCGGGGCGGCCATCGCGGTCATCAGGGCGGCGGCCGTGGCCAGAAGATGTCTGCGGTTCATGGTATCCCTCTTGGTTGGTATGGCCGCAGTTCTACCGCAGCGCGTGGAAGTTGGTCCCAAGCGAGCCGGGGGCAGCCGCCCCCGCGCGTCGCGAGTATTTCTGCCGGGCCGAGATGGCCACCAGCACGATGATGGTCGCCAGATAGGGCGCCATCGACAGCAGCTGCACCGGCACCTGCACGCCCGCCGCCTGCAGGCGCAGCTGCAGCACTGTGACGCCGCCGAAAAGCCAGGCCCCCGCCAGGACGCCCGCCGCCGTCCAGTTCGAGAAGACCACGATCGCCAGCGCGATCCAGCCCGCACCGGCGGTCATCCCCTCGGTCCATTGCAGGACCGTCGCGATCGAGATGAATGCCCCGCCGATCCCCGCCATTGCGCCGCCAAAGGCGATGGCCGCCAGACGTGTCACGCGCACGTCATAGCCCAGGGCATGGGCGGCCTCGTGGTTCTCTCCGACGCCGCGCAGGACCAGGCCGCGCCGGGTGCGGTTCAGGAACCACCAGACGACCGGCACCATCGCCAGCCCCAGCCACACGATCCAGTTGATGCGCAGCGGCCCGATCGGCATGGGCGGCGCCTTGACCCCCTCGAACGGCTTGCCGAACATCGCGGCCAGGCCCAGGCCGAACAGGGTCAGCGCCAGGCCCGATGCGACCTGGTTGGCCAGGAACAGCTGCGTCAGCGCCGCGAACAGCAGCGATATGGCCGCCCCCGCCACGGCCGCGACCAGAAACCCCAGGAACGGATTGCCGCTGGCATAGGCAGCGGCGAAACCGGCCAGCGCGCCGGTGATCATCATCCCCTCGACCCCCAGGTTCAGGACGCCCGCGCGTTCCACGACCAGTTCGCCCAGGGCGGCGAACAGGATCGGGGTCGATGCCGAGATCAGCAGCAGAAAGACGGACAGGGGGTCGATCATGCGGTGCGCCTTCTGCGGATCTGATAGCGGGTCAGGACGTCGAAGCCCAACAGGAAGAACAGCAGCATCCCCTGGAACACCTGCACGGTCGCGGCGGGCAGCGACATGGTCAGCTGAGCCAGTTCGCCCCCGATATAGGTCAGCGCCAGCAGCAGTCCCGCCAGCAGGATGCCCACCGGATGCAGCCGCCCCAGGAACGCCACGATGATCGCGGTAAACCCGTATCCCACGCCCAGCTTGTCGGTGATCTGGCCCGCGGGGCCCGCGACCTCGAACAGGCCCGCGGCACCGGCCAGCGCGCCCGACAGGCCCAGGCAGAACGCGACCAGCGTCTGCGGCCGCACGCCCGCGAACCGCGCGGCACGGGGCGCGGTGCCGGCGGCGCGGATGTGGAACCCGCGGATGTGGCGGCTCATCAGGAACCACGTGGCCAGGACCGCGGCGGCGGCGGCCACGACGCCCCAATGCGCGCCGGTCCCGGCGATCAGCTCGGGGTTCGCGGCCGAGGGGTATTGCTGCAGGTTGCGCGATCCGGGAAAGCCCATGCCCTGCGGGTTGCGCATCGGGCCGAAGGCCATCCATGCGGCGATCCGCTGCGCGACATAGACCAGCATCAGCGACACCAGGATTTCCGATGCACCGAACCAGTTCCTTAGCATCGCGGGGATCATGCCCCAGGCCCAGCCCCCGGCCAGTCCGGCCGCGACCATCAGCGGAAACAGCCACCATGCTTCCAGCGGGTACAGCGCCAAGGCGACTGCGGCGCCGGTGATGCCGCCGATGATGTACTGCCCCTCGGCCCCGATGTTCCAGATGCCGGCGCGAAAGCCGATGGCCAGCCCGGAGGCGATCAGGATCAGCGGCGCGGCCTTGATCAGCAGCTGCGGCCGGGAATAGCCGGCGGCAGGGCCGAACAGCGGGTCCCAGAAGATCGTGCGGATCGCCGCGACCGGGTCATGCCCCAGCATCGCGAACAGCAGCCCGCCGGCGATCATCGTGGCCAGCACGGCCATGACCGGCGTCGCGACCTGCCAGCCGGTCGAGGCGCTTTGGCGCGGGATCAGCGTGATCATAGATGCGCCTCTTCCATGCCATGCGCGCCGCCCAGCATCAGCCCGATGCGGTCCAGCGTCAGGCCGTCGGTGGGCACGGGGGGCGACAGGCGGCCTTCGTTCAAGGCGCAGAAACGGTCGGACAGTTCCAAAAGCTCATCCAGATCCTGAGAGATGACGATGACGCCCGCGCCCTGGCGGGCCAGGTCCAGCAGCGATTGCCGCACGCTGGCTGCTGCCCCCGCATCCACGCCCCAGGTGGGCTGGTTCACGACCAGCACGCGCGGGTTCTGCATGACCTCTCGGCCGATGACGAATTTCTGCAGGTTGCCGCCGGACAGGGCGCGGGCCGCGACATGGGGGCCGGGGGTGCGGACGTCGAACCCGTCGATCACCGCCAGCGCATAGTCGCGCGCGGCCCTGTGGTCGATCAGCCCGCCTCGGACAAGGGACTTGCGGCTGCCCGCCGTCAGCAGCGTATTCTCGGTCAGGCTGAAATCGGGGACGGCGGCATGGCCCAGCCGGTCCTCGGGCGCGCTGAGCAGGCCCTTGACGCGGCGCGGTTCGGGGCCGGCGGCGGACAGGTCCGCGCCCTCCAGCGTGACGGTGCCGGGCGCGCTGCGGACCTCGCCCGACAGGGCGGCCAGCAGCTCCTCCTGGCCGTTGCCGGCGACGCCGCCGATGCCCAGGATCTCTCCGGCCCGCAGGGACAGGGCGATGTCCTTCAGCGCCGTGCCCTCGGCATTGGGAGCGGGCTGGGACAGGGCGCGCACCTCCAGCAGGACGGCGCCGGGCTGGCGACCGCTGCGGTCGATCTGGCGCATCTGGCCGCCGACCATCATCGCGGCCAGGTTGCGGGCGGAATGGGCCCGGGGGTCGCAGCTGTCGACGACCTTGCCGTGCCGCAGGATCGTGGCGCGGTCGCAATGGCTGCGGATCTCGTCCAGCTTGTGGCTGATGTACAGGATCGCAGTGCCTTGCGCCGCCAGCTTGCGCAGGGTCGCGAACAGCAGCTCGGCCTCCTGCGGGGTCAGCACGCTGGTCGGCTCGTCCATGATCAACAGGCGCGGGTTCTGCAGCAGGCAGCGGATGATCTCGACCCGCTGGCGTTCGCCGGCCGACAGGGTGACGATGCGCCGCGCGGGGTTCAGCGGCAGGCCGAAATCATGGCTGACCTTGGTGATGCGCGCCGACAGTTCGCGCCGCGGCGGCGGGTTCTCCATCCCCAGGGCGATGTTCTCGGCGACCGTCAGCGCGTCGAACAGGCTGAAATGCTGGAACACCATCGCGACGCCCGCCGCCCGCGCCGCCCGTGGATCGGAGGGCGCATGGGCGCCGTCGCCCAGCCACATCTGCCCGTCATCGGGGCGCACCAGCCCATAGATCATCTTGACCAGCGTCGACTTGCCCGCGCCGTTCTCGCCCAGCAGGGCGTGGATCTCTCCGGGCATGACGTGGAACGACACGTCGTCATTGGCGCGGACGCCGGGATAGGACTTGCCCAGACCCCTGGCGCGGAACACGGGCATGTCGGTCAATTCTGTCCCCTTGGTCAAATTCCTGACCTGCTTAGACCGCAATTCGGCAGCCGCGCAATTGCACTGTTTGGTCACGCTGCGATACTGTCCCGATCATGGCCGCAAAATCCCCCCGATTCATCCATCTTCGCACACATTCCGAGCATTCGTTGCTGGAAGGTGCCATTCCCGTAGGCAAATTGCCAAGCCTTGCCTTCGAGGCGGGCATGCCGGCGGTCGCGCTGACCGACACGAACAACATGTTCGCCGCGCTGGAATTCAGCGTGAAGGCCCGCGACAAGGGCATCCAGCCCATTATCGGCTGTCAGGTGACACTGATGGCCGAGGCCACCGGGCCGGTCGTCCTTCTGGCACAGAACCAGGCGGGGTGGATGAACCTGATGGCGCTGTCCACCTGCCTCTATCTGCGCGAGGGCGGGGCGCTGCCGCATGTGACGGTCGACGAGCTGTGCGCCAAGGCCGAGGGGCTCATCTGCCTGACCGGGGGCGCGACGGGTCCCTTGGGCCTGCTGATCGCGCAGGGCCAGATGCCCAAGGCCGAGGCGCTGGTGGACCGGCTGGCGGCGTCCTTCGGCGACCGGCTCTATGTCGAACTGCAGCGCCATCCCGGCGATAACGGCCAGCTGATGGCCGCCGAGGCCGCGTCCGAGGGCGGTCTGGTCGATCTGGCCTATGCCAAGGGTCTGCCGCTGGTGGCGACGAACGATGTCTATTTTCCCAAGACCACCATGTACGAGGCGCATGACGCGCTGATCTGCATCGCCGAGAAGGCCTATGTCGACCAGTCCCAGCCCCGTCGCCGCCTGACGCCCCAGCATTACTTCAAGTCCGCCGAAGAGATGGCGGTCCTGTTCGCCGACCTGCCCGAGGCGATCGAGAACACCGTCGAGATCGCCCGCCGCTGCGCCTTCGCGGTGTCCAAGCACGCGCCGATCCTGCCCAGGTTCGCCGATGACGAGGTGACCGAACTGCGTCGCCAGGCCCATGCCGGCCTGGTCGAGCGGCTGAAGGTCATCCCCCACGCGGTCACGGTCGAGGAATACACCGCGCGCCTGGATTTCGAACTGGGCATCATCGAGCAGATGGGTTTCCCCGGCTATTTCCTGATCGTGGCCGATTTCATCCACTGGGCCAAGGAACAGGGCATCCCGGTCGGACCCGGCCGCGGGTCGGGCGCCGGATCGCTGGTCGCCTATGCGCTGACCATCACGGACCTGGACCCCCTGCGCTACAACCTGCTGTTCGAGCGGTTCCTGAACCCCGAACGGGTCAGCATGCCGGATTTCGACATCGACTTCTGCATGGACCGCCGCGAGGAGGTGATCCGTTACGTGCAGGGCAAGTACGGGGCCGACAAGGTGGGCCAGATCATCACCTTCGGCGCGCTGCTGTCCAAGGCTGCGGTGCGCGACGTGGGCCGCGTCCTGCAGCTGCCCTTCGGCCAGGTGGACCGCCTGTCCAAGATGATTCCGGTCGAGGGGGTGAAACCCGTCAGCATCGCCAAGGCCCGCGCCGACGAGCCGCGCCTGCGCGAGGCCGCGCGCGAGGAGGTGGTGGCCCGCCTGCTGGATTACGCCGAACAGCTGGAGGGGCTTTATCGCAACGCCTCCACCCACGCGGCGGGGGTGGTGATCGGGGACCGGCCATTGGACCAGCTGGTGCCGCTGTACCGCGATCCGGCATCCGACATGCCGGCGACCCAGTTCAACATGAAATGGGTGGAGCAGGCCGGCCTGGTCAAGTTCGACTTCCTGGGCCTCAAGACGCTGACGGTGATCCAGAATGCGGTCGACCTGATCAACGGTCAGGGCCGTCCGCTGCACATCGCCGCCGACGGGCGGCAGTTGTACGACCCCGCGCCGGGGACGGAAAACCAGATCAACCTGATCCCGCTGGACGACAAGGCCAGCTATGACCTGTTCGCCAGCGCGCGCACGGTCGCGGTGTTCCAGGTGGAATCCAGCGGCATGATGGACGCGCTGCGCCGCATGAAGCCCACCTGCATCGAGGACATCGTGGCGCTGGTGGCGCTGTACCGTCCCGGCCCGATGGAGAACATCCCGACCTATTGCGAGGTCAAGAACGGCCTGCGCGACCTGGAATCGATCCACCCGACCATCGACGACATCCTGGCCGAGACCCAGGGCATCATCGTCTATCAGGAACAGGTGATGCAGATCGCCCAGGTCATGGCGGGCTATTCGCTGGGCGGCGCCGACCTGCTGCGCCGGGCAATGGGCAAGAAGATCGCGGCCGAGATGGCCAAGGAGCGGCCCAAGTTCGTCAAGGGCGCGGTCGCCAACGGCGTGCCCGACAAGAAGGCCGGAGAGGTCTTCGACCTGCTGGAAAAGTTCGCCAACTACGGCTTCAACAAGTCGCACGCGGCCGCCTATGCCGTGGTCAGCTATCAGACCGCGTGGCTGAAGGCGAACCACCCGGTCGAGTTCATGGCCGCGGTGATGAACTGCGACATCCACCTGACCGACAAGCTGGCCGTCTACAAACGCGAATGCGATCGGATGGGGATCGAGATCGTGCCGCCCTGCGTCAACCGCTCGGCGCCGACCTTCACCGTGGGGCCAGGGCGCATCCACTATGCCCTGGGCGCGCTGAAGGGCGTGGGCCTGGAGGCGATGCGCCTGATCCACGATGCGCGCGCGGACCAGCCGTTCCGCGACATCCACGACCTGGCACGGCGCACCGACATGAAGCGGGTGGGCAAGCGCCCGCTGGAGATGCTGGCCCGCGCCGGCGCCTTCGACGGACTGGACGACAACCGCGCCCGGGTGATGAAGTCGCTGGACGGGCTGGTCGCCTGGTCGGCGGCGGTCCAGAGCCAGGCCGCCTCCAGCCAGACGTCGCTGTTCGGGGGCGGAGAGGATCTGCCGCCGCCGCGTGCCCCCCTGTCGGGCATCTGGCTGCCGACCGAGAAGCTGGGAGAGGAGCACAAGGCCGTCGGATTCTATCTGTCCGGGCATCCGCTGGACGACTATCTGCCGGCCCTGCGTCGCAAGAAGGTGATGACCCTGGCCGAGATCAGCCAGGACGCGCTGAACGGCCCGCTGGTGGCCCAGATCGCGGGCACGGTCGCCGCGCGGATGGAGCGCAAGTCCGCCAAGGGCACCGCCTATGCCTTCGTCAGCCTGTCGGACCCCACGGGGCTGTATGAGGTCACGGTGTTCTCGGACCTGCTGACCGCAAGCCGCGACAAGCTGGAACCGGGCGCCAGCGTCGTGCTGCAGGTCAAGGTCGAGCCGTCGGGCGATCAGGTCAAGATGCTGGCGAATTCGGTCACCGCGCTGGAGGACGCCGTGGCCGACGCGGGTGCAGGCTGCCTTGCGGTCGAGATGCAGGGCGCCGACACGATCCCGCGCCTGGTCGAGGTGCTGACCCGCATCCGCACCGACATCATCGTGCCGCCCCGGTCGCGCGGCCCGATCCGCCTGCGCATCCGCGAGGGCGACGAGATCATCGAGATCGAGGTCGCCAACGACGCCCCCCTGACCACCCCCGCGCGCCAGGCGCTGCGCGCGGTGCCCGGCGTGCTGGACGTGGTCGAGGAGTGAGCCGGGCGTCTTCGTCGTTCGAATACCCATGCCCCGCCGCGGCATGCCCCTAGCCAGATGTTCGCGCTTCGTGCTAGCAATCGGAAAAAAGAGGGCAGCATGAAGGTCTTGGGTATCGATCCCGGTTTGCGGAACATGGGCTGGGGGATGATCGAGGTGGACGGATCGCGCATCCGTCACATCGCCAACGGCACCATCCATTCGGACGGCGCGCAGGATCTGGGCGCGCGGCTGTCGGTCCTGTTCCGGGGCCTGTGCGCGGTCATCGCGACCCATGCCCCCGACGAGGCCGCGGTCGAGCAGACCTTCGTCAACAAGGACGCGACCGGGACGCTGAAGTTGGGGCAGGCGCGGGGCGTGGCCCTGCTGGCGCCAGCCGAGGCCGGGATATCGGTCGGGGAATACGCGCCCAACGCGGTCAAGAAGACCGTCGTGGGCGTGGGGCACGCGGGCAAGGAGCAGGTCCAGCACATGGTCCGCATCCAGTTGCCCGGGGCGGTCTTCGACAGCGCGGACGCGGCGGATGCACTGGCCATCGCCATCTGTCACGCCCGTCATCTGCAGGGACGGTCGCTGCGGGTCGCCACGCCCAAGCGGGGCGCGGCATGATCGGGCGGATCGCGGGGGTCATCCTGCACCGGGCGCGCGATCACGTGCTGATCGACGTGCGGGGCGTGGGATACATCGTGCATGTCAGCGAGCGGACGGCGGCGGGGCTGCCGCCGGTGGGGCAGGCGGCGGCGCTGTATACCGAACTGGTGGTGCGCGAGGATCTTTTGCAGCTGTTCGGATTCCCGACCATGCTGGACAAGGAGTGGCACCGGCTGCTGACGTCGGTCCAGGGGGTCGGTGCCAAGGTGTCGCTGGCGATCCTGAGCACGCTGGGCCCCGAGGGGCTGGGCCGGGCGATCGCGCTGGGGGACTGGGCGTCGGTTCGCAAGGCGAACGGGGTCGGTCCCAAGCTGGCGCAGCGGATCGTGCTGGAACTGAAGGACAAGGCGCCGTCGGTCATGGCCCTGGGCGGCGCGCTGACCATCGACGCGGGGGACGTTGCCGCGGGCGGTCATGCGGAGGAACCGGGCATCGAGCCCGGCCCCTCCACGGCATCCGCGCGCGGTCGCGCCGATGCCCCCGCCCCCGCGACCGGCGCGCATCAGGGTCAGGCGATGGCGGATGCGCTGTCGGCGCTGACCAATCTGGGCTATGGTCCGTCCGAGGCGGCATCCGCCGTGGCCGAGGCGCAGGCGCGGGAACCGGCGGCGGCCATGCCCGCGTTGATCCGCGCGGCGCTGCGTCTGCTGGCGCCCAAGGACTGAACCGGAGGTCTGAACATGGCAGGAAACGTCAAGGTCTTCATGCTGATGGCGGCGCTGACCGCGCTGGTCATGGCCTTGGGCTGGATGCTGGGCGGATCGGGCGGCGCGGTGATGGCGCTGGTGATCTCGGGGGGCATGAACTTCTTTAGCTATTGGAACAGCGACAAGATGGTCCTGCGTCAGCAGGGGGCGGTCGAGTTGTCGCCCCAGCAGGGGGCCGAACTGCACGCGATGACAGCGCGGCTGGCCGAGCGCGCGCAGATGCCCATGCCCAAGCTGTACCTGCTGCCGACCCAGCAACCCAATGCTTTTGCCACCGGGCGCAATCCGCAGAACTCCGCCGTGGCGGTGACGCAGGGGCTGCTGAACCACCTGTCCACCGAGGAGATCGAGGGCGTGATCGCCCATGAGCTGGCCCATATCCGGCATCGCGACACGCTGACCATGACCGTCACCGCGACCATGGCCGGCGCCATCGCGATGATGGGGAACATGATGCTGTTCGCGGGCAACCGCGAGGGGCGGGGCGGCATGATCGGCGGCATTCTGGCGATGATCTTGGCGCCGATGGCCGCGATGATGGTGCAGATGGCGATTTCTCGTGCGCGGGAATACGAGGCGGATGCGACCGGCGCGCAGATCAGCGGCAAGCCGCGGGCGCTGGCCTCGGCGCTGAGCCGGATCGCGCAGGCGGCGGGGCGCAGCGTGAACCTGCCGGCCGAGAAGAACCCCGCCGCGGCGGCGATGTTCATCATCAACCCGCTGCACGCGATGCGGGCCGACCGGCTGTTCACCACCCACCCCCCGACCGAGGAGCGGATCGCCCGGCTGATGGCGATGGATGGCACGGCCCCGCGTGACCCGGCCCCCGCCGCCGGACCAAGCCGCATCCCCCGCACCGGCGCCGCGCCGCGCACGCCCTGGGGCCGCGGATGACCGGGCCGGACCCCGACCTGCGCCCCGAAAAGCTGGACAGCGATGTCGAGGATCGCGCGCTTCGGCCGCAGAACCTGTCCGAATTCGTGGGTCAGGCCGAGGCGCGCGCGAACCTGAAGGTGTTCATCGAAAGCGCCAAGATGCGCGGCAAGGCGATGGACCACACGCTGTTCTTCGGTCCCCCGGGACTGGGCAAGACCACGCTGGCGCAGATCATGTCGCGCGAACTGGGGGTGAACTTTCGCATGACATCCGGGCCGGTCATCGCGCGGGCGGGGGACCTGGCCGCGATCCTGACCAACCTCGAGGCGCGCGACGTCCTGTTCATCGACGAGATCCACCGCATGAACCCCGCGGTCGAGGAGATCCTGTACCCCGCGATGGAGGATTTCGAGCTGGATCTTGTGATCGGCGAGGGCCCGGCCGCACGCACCGTGCGGATCGAGCTGCAGCCCTTCACGCTGGTGGGGGCGACCACGCGGCTTGGCCTGCTGACCACGCCGCTGCGCGACCGGTTCGGCATTCCGACCCGGCTGCAGTTCTATGAGATCGCGGAACTGGACCTGATCGTGCAACGCGGCGCGCGGCTGATGGGGATCAGCGCCGATCCCGAAGGGACGCTGGAGATCGCGCGCCGCGCCCGCGGCACGCCCCGCATCGCGGGCCGGCTGCTGCGCCGCGTGGTCGATTTCGCGCTGGTGGAGGGGAACGGCCGCCTGACGCGCGAGATCGCCGATATTGCGCTGAACCGGCTGGGGGTAGACGATCTGGGCTTGGACGGGGCTGACCGGCGGTACCTGACGCAGATGGCGCAGCATTACGCAGGCGGACCCGTGGGTGTCGAGACGCTATCCGCCGCCCTGTCCGAGAGCCGCGACGCCATCGAGGAGGTGATCGAGCCCTATCTGCTGCAGCAGGGCCTGGTCGCGCGCACCCCGCGCGGGCGCATGCTGACCCAGGGGGCCTGGCGCCATCTGGGCCTGGACATGCCGGTCCCCACCGGTCAGGCGACGCTGTTCGACGTCTGATTGCGGACGGGACCGATCGCGCGTATTTTGGCCCCCATGAGCCATCACCTGACATTGCGCGTCTATTACGAAGACACCGACCTGGCCGGGATCGTCTATTATGCGAACTATCTGAAATACATCGAGCGGGGGCGGTCCGAATGGATGCGCGCCACCGGCATCGACCAGATGCGCATGAAGGAGACGTCGGGCCATGTCTTCGCCGTCCGCCATATCGAGGCCGACTATCTGCGCCCGGCGCGCTTCGACGATCTGCTGACCGTGGTCACCGACCTGTCGCACGCCACGGCTGCGCGGATCGTGGTCGACCAGCAGGTGCTGCGCGGCGATGAGGTGCTGTTTTCGGCGCGGGTGACGATCGTCAGCCTGGACGGGCGGGGACGTCCCGTGCGCCTGCCCGCCGCCCTGTCGCGGGCGCTGCCAGAGGGCTGAACCCGTGGCCTCTGCCGCGCGGATGCGGCAACACGGACGCAGGTTGATGAAAATTGACGCCATTGTGTTGCCGCGGGGGCTGAAACCCGTGGCAATTACAGGGTAACAGGCCGCAACGCCGGGCTGCCAGGGGGCAGTTGCGGCCCCTGATGATGAGGCAGTAGACCATGGAACCCATTCAGGCCGCCGAGGCCATCGACTTTTCGGCCGTGGCTTTGTTCTGGCGATCCTCGCTGACGGTGCAGGTGGTCATGATCATGCTGATCGCGGCCTCGTTCTGGTCCTGGGCGATCATCGTGCAGAAGTTCCTGACCTTTGCGCAGGCGCGCAAGGAGGCCGCCCGCTTTGACCGCGCCTTCTGGTCCGGAGAGCCCTTGGACGATCTTTATGACCGGCTTGGCGACCGTCCAAAGGGGCCGTCCGAACGAATCTTTTCCGCGGGCATGACCGAATGGCGCCGCAGCCACCGCGATGACGGGCGGCTGATCGCGGGCGGCATCGGGCGCATCGACCGGGCCATGAACGTGGCCATCCAGCGCGAGGAACAGCGCCTGTTCCGCGGCCTGTCCTTCCTGGCGACCGTGGGGTCGACCGCGCCCTTCATCGGCCTGTTCGGCACCGTCTGGGGCATCAAGTCCGCATTCGAGGGCATCGCCCTGACCCAGGACACCAGCCTGGCCGTCGTGGCGCCGGGCATCGCCGAGGCCCTGCTGGCAACCGCTTTGGGCCTGGTCGCGGCCATCCCGGCCGTCGTCTTCTACAACAAGCTGTCGGGCGACGCGGAACGCATCACCGGCGGGTGGGAGGCGTTCTCGGACGAGTTCTCGACGCTTCTGTCACGCCAGATGGACGAGGCCTGACATGGCATCCGGGGTTGTCAAGCGCGTCCGCAGCAAGGGCCGTCGGCGCAACCTGCCGATGTCCGAGATCAACGTCACGCCCTTCGTGGACGTGATGCTGGTGCTGCTGATCATCTTCATGGTCGCGGCGCCGCTGATGACGGCGGGCGTTCCGCTGAACCTGCCCGAAACCGCCGCCAACGCGGTCCCCAACGAGGACGAGGAGCCGTTGATGGTGTCGATCCCGGTCGAGGGGTCGCTGACGATCATGGACCAGCCGGTGGCGGACGAGCAGGTCGTGACGACGCTGCGCACGATCCTGGCGGAACGGCAGTCGGGCCGGGTGTTCCTGCGTGCCGACGGCACCATCCCCTATGCCCGCGTGGTCCAGATCATGGGCGCGTTGAACGCGGCGGGCATCACCGACATCGTCCTGGTCACCGAGACCGGCGGACCGCGGATGGACGGCTGAACCATGGACGAACGCGAAGGGCGCATCGGTTACTGGGTCTCGGGGGTCGCGCACGGCTCCCTGATCCTGTGGGCGATCCTGGGCGGGGCGCTGTTTCGTCCGCAGCCCAGCCCGATGGTGCGCACGACCCAGGTCTCGACCATCAGCGGCGCCGAGTTCGAGGCGATGGCCGCCGCCGCCCGCGGGGCGGGGCCGGTGGGTGCCGATTCGACCGCAGTGGCCACCTTGCCCGACCCCGTCGACCCGGCCGAGGACGGTGCGGCGCGGCCCGTCGATGCGATCCCCCCGCAATCGGGGCAGGCCGCGGCGCTGGAACAGCCCGATACGGCCGAATCCGTGCCCGACCTCAGCGATTTTGCGCCCGCCGCCCCGGTCGAGGTCGCGACCGATCTGCCCGCGCCGCGCCCGAACCAGACCGACGGGGCCGAGACCGCCCCGCAGGTCCCGGACACCCCCCCGGCCCCCGTGGCGGAAGCCCAGCCTAACCGCCCGGCGCTGCCGACGCCCGACGCCGCAGCAGTTCCGGTCGCCCCGCGATCGGCGCTGGCGCTTGATGCCTCGCGCCGCCCCGAGGTCCGGCCGGCCGACCTGGTCGAATCCTTCAACCGCCGCGTGGCGGAGGCGGCTGCGGCCGAGGCAGACCGCCAAGCCGCCGCCGAACGCGAGCGCCAGGCCGCGGCGGACGCTGCCGCGGAAGCCGAACGTCAGGCTGCGGCAGAGGCGGAGCAGGAACGGCGCGCAGCGGCAGAGGCCGCGGAAGAGCGCCGCGCGGAAGCCGCGCGCCAAGCTGCGGAGGAGGAACGGCAGGCAGCCGACGCCGCCGCAGAGGCCGAACGCCGCGCCGCGGCCGAAGCGGAAGCGGCGCGTCGTGCCGCCGCAGAGGCCGCGGCCGAGGAGGAGCGCCGCGCCGAAGCCGCACGTCAGGCCGCGGAGGCCGAGCGCCTGGCCGCTGAGGAGGCGGAACGCCAAGCCGCAGAGGAGGCGGAGCGCCGTGCTGCCGCAGAGGCGGAGGAGGAGCGCCGCGCCGCTGCAGCGGCCGAGGAAGAACGTCGCGCCGAAGCCGCACGCCAGGCCGAAGAAGCGGAGCGCCAGGCCGCCGCAGAGGCGGAACGCCGCGCTGCCGCCGAGGCCGAGGAAGAACGCCGTGCCGCCGCCGAAGCCGCAGAGCGCCAAGCCGAAGCCGAGCGTCAGGCGGCTGCCGAACAGGCCGCGCGCGAGGCGGCGGATCGGCAGGCGCTGGAAGACGCGCTGCGCGATGCGCAGGGCGGAGCCGGGGGGCAGGACGCCGCCTCTGGCTCCGACACGGCCGGCAGCCCGTCGCAGACCATCGAGGGCGGCAGCGGCGCCTCGGCCGGGCTGGACCCTTTGGCCGCCGCGCTGGCGGGGGCCATGGCGGGCACCGGGGCCGCGGCGGATCCGGCGAACGACCCTTCGGGCCCGCCTGCCGACATGATGCAGCTGACCCCCAGCCCGATCCAGGCGACGCCCTTGCCCGATGCGGCGCAGGGCCTGCCCCTGGGCGATCCGCTGACGCTGTCGGAGCGCGATGGGCTGCGCTTTGCGATCCAGGACTGCTGGAACCTGGGCGCGCTGTCGGTCGAGGCGTCGCAGATGACCGTCTCTGTCGGGTTCACGCTGTCGCCGGACGGGGTGCCCGACCAGAATAGCATGCGCATCGCCGGCTATCAGGGCGGCAGCGAATCCGCAGCCCAGCAGGGGTTCGAGGTCGCGCGCCGCGCCATCCTGATGTGCGGACGCGCCGGGTTCGATCTGCCCGCATCGAAATACGGACGCTGGCGCGATGTCGTGGTGGATTTCCGCCCCGACGGCGTCGCGTTCCAATGACTGACCGGCGGGGGCCACCTTCCGCTGTTCGCCGAAAAAAGGTAGTGATGACGCCATGTTCCGCAGATTGATCCTTGCCCCTGCCTTCCTGCTGGCCGCAGCATTGCTGCCGGCCGGGCCCGTGATGGCGCAGGACACCCCCCTGCGCATCGAGATCACCGACGGCGTGATAGAGCCGATGTCGATCGCCATCCCGGCCTTTCATGGCGATGCCGAGATCGCGGCCCGCATCCGTCAGGTCGTGGCGGACGACCTGACCGGCACCGGCCTGTTCAGCGAGATCCCTGTCGAGACGCATGTCGCCCGCCCCGCCAGCTTTACCGAGGCCGTCAGCTATGACGACTGGCGGGCGGTGAACGCGCAGGCGCTGGTCTCGGCCGAGGTGCGGCAGATGGGCGACAACATCAGCGTGGGCTTTCGGCTGTTCGACGTCGTGTCGGGCCAGCCGCAGGGCGACGGGATGCAGTTCGACGCCCGCGCCGCCGACTGGCGCCGCGCGGCCCACAAGATCGCCGACCAGATCTATGCCCGGCTGACCGGCGAAAAGCCCTATTTCGACAGCCGCGTGGCCTTCGTGCAGGAGACCGGACCGAAAAGCGCACGGATCAAGCGGATCGGCGTGATGGATTACGACGGCGCGAACATCCTGTGGATGACCGACAGCTCGTCCCTGGTGTTGGCGCCGAAATTCTCGCCCGACGGGCGCCGCCTGCTGTTCACCAGCTATGACAGCGGCTTTCCCCAGATCCAGCTGATGGACGTGGCGACCGTCAGCGCCCGGCCGCTGACCCGCGATGCCAGCACGATGGCCTTTGCGCCGACCTTCAGCCCGGACGGGCGGTGGGTCGCGTATTCGCGCGAACAGGGCGGCAATACCGACATCTGGCTGATGGACGTGGCCACCGGCGCCCAACGCGCGCTGACCAATTCGCCGGCCATCGACACCTCTCCGGGGTTCAGCCCGGACGGGCAGCGCATCGTGTTCGAAAGCGATCGGTCCGGCGCGCCGCAGCTGTACATCATGGGGCTGGACGGGGCCGAGCCGTCGCGCATCAGCTTTGGGGACGGGCGTTACGGCACGCCCACCTGGTCGCCCAAGGGGGACCTGATCGCGTTCACCAAGCAGATCGGCGAACGCTTTCACATCGGCACCATGCGCACCGACGGATCGTCCGAACGCATGCTGACCGAAAGCTTTCTGGATGAGGGCCCGACCTGGGCCCCGAACGGTCGGGTGGTGATGTTTACGCGCGCCACCCCCGGCGGAAACGGCCAGCCGCGTCTGCATTCGGTGGACATCACCGGGCGCAACATGCGACCGATGAATCTTGACTTTGCCGCCTCGGACCCGTCCTGGGGTCCCCTGTTGCCATGAGGATGAGATGATGAACGCCGCGACCAAGCCTGTCCTGCTGGCCGCCCTTCTGGGGCTGGCGGCCTGTGCCCAGCCTGCGCCGACGGTGGCGCCGCCCGTGGTCGACCCCTATGCCAGCACGGGCGGGGGCGCGGTGTTCCAGGGCGATCTGGCCGGCGGCGTCCTGGGCGCCGAGGCGACGGCCCAGTATTTCCGCGGCACGGTCGGCGACACGGTCCTGTTTCCCGCCGACCAGACGACCCTGACCCCCGAGGCGCGGACCATCCTGGCGGCGCAGGCTGCCTGGCTGACGCGCCACACTGCCTTTACCGCCGTGGTCCAAGGCCATGCCGAGGAGACGGGCACCCGCGAATACAACCTGGCGCTTGGCGCACGGCGGGCCAGCGCGGTGCAGGAATACCTGGTCGCGCAGGGCGTGGCCCCGGGCCGCATCCGCACGCTGTCCTTCGGCAAGGAGCGTCCCGCAGCGACCTGTTCGGACGAGGGCTGCTATGCCCAGAACCGCCGTGCCGTCACCGTCGTGACCGAAGCCGCACCCCCCGCCGTGGCGATGGCCCCCGTGGCAAGCGCCGCCCCTGCCGGGGGCGTTGTCGGGGCAGGCATGTGATGCGGCTGATCCCCGCACTGATCCTGGCCCTGACGCTTGGGGCGCCTGTTCAGGCCGCCCCCGACGCCGCGACCCTGGCCGACATGCGTCAGCAGGTCACGCAGTTGCGCAGTCAGCTGCAGGGATTGCGGGGCGAATTGGTTGCGTCGGGCGCCGCCGGGTTCCAGGCGGCGGGCGGGGCCAGCGCCATCGACCGCATGAACGCGATGGAGGCGCAGCTGATGCGCCTGACGAACCAGGCCGAACAGCTGCAGAATCGCATCAACCGGATCGCGGGCGACAGCGAACGGCGCCTGTCCGACCTGGAATTCCGCCTGTGCGAGGCCGAACCGGGCTGCGATCTGTCGGCGCTGACCGTGCCGCAGGCGCAGGCGGGGCTCAGCCCGCAGCTGGCGCCCTCGGCCCCGGCGGATGGCGGGGCGGGGCAGCCTGCCTCGACCGCGGCCGAGCAGACCGATTTCGACGCGGCCCGCGCCGCGATGGACGCCGGCGATCACGCCCGCGCGGCGCAGATGTTCGCCGATGTCGCGGAAACCCATGCCGGCGGTCCCCTGACCGCCGAGGCACTGTTCCTGCGCGGGCAGGCGCTGGATCTGGCCGGCCAGCCACGTGATGCGGCCGCCGCCTGGCTGGAGGGGTTCGCCGCCGATCCGGACGGCGCACGGGCGGGCGAGAGCCTGCTGGGCATCGCTCGCGTGATCGAGGCGCAGGGTGACGCGACCGCCGCCTGCCTGTACCTGGCAGAGATTCCCGCCCGATTTCCCGGCAGCCCGCAGGCCGTCGAGGCCGAGGGCCACGTGACCCGCCTTGGCTGCGGCGTCAGCGACCTGGGCGTTCTGGACCCGCTGCTCGATCCGTCGATGGACCCCGAAGCGGCGGCCGATCTGGCCGAATATCCGTGATCCGCGACCCCGGCGCCCGCATCAGGTCTGTTCTGGACCGGCTGGCGGGGGACCTGCCGGCGCTTGGACTGGCGGTGTCGGGGGGCGGTGATTCCATCGCCCTGATGCATGTGGCCGCCGAATGGGCGCAGGGGCGGCGCGTCATGGTCGCCACCGTCGATCACGGCCTGCGCGAGGGCAGCGCGGCCGAGGCCGACGAGGTCGCCCGCGCCGCGCGTGCCCTGGGCCTGTCGCATGCGGTGCTGCTGTGGCGGCGCGACACGCAGGTCGGCAACCTGATGGCGCAGGCCCGCGATGCACGGCTGCGGCTGCTGTCGGGCTGGGCGCGGCGCAACGACCTGCCGGCGGTGGCGCTTGGCCACACGGCCGACGATCTGGCCGAGACGCTGCTGATGCGCCTGGCGCGCGGGTCCGGCGTGGACGGGCTGTCGGCGATGGCGGAATGGCGCGACGCGTTCGACATGCGCTGGCTGCGGCCGATGCTGGGCACCGGGCGGACGGAGCTGCGCGACTGGCTGACGGCGCGCGACATCACCTGGATCGACGATCCGACGAACGACAATGCCGACTATGACCGCATCCGGGCGCGCCAAGCCATCGCGGCCTTGGGACTGGAGGTGTCGGGCCTGGCCCGATCCGCCGCCCATATCGCCGACGCGCGCGATGCGCTGGCCGATTACGCGGCCCTGCTGAGCGCCGATGCCAAGGTCGATCGCGGCAGCCTGATCCTGTCGCGCGGCCCCCTGCGCGACGCGCCGCCAGAGATCCGCCGCCGCATTCTGGTCGCCGCATGCCGGTGGGTAACGGGCGCCGACTATCCGCCGCGCCGCGCGACGCTGGTCCACGCGCTGGAGGCGATGCTGGCGCAGGGGCGGGTGACGCTGGACGGGGCGATGATCTCTCCGACGGGCGGGGGGCTGCGGGTCACGCGCGAGGCCGCGGCCGCGCTGCGCACCGGCCCAACGCCCGACCGGGTCTGGGACCGCCGCTGGCGGGTACGCGGGCTTGCCCCCGGCCAGACGATCGCGGCCCTGGGGACCGAGCCGCTGGCCCGCCTGCCGTGGCGCGATTCGGGCCTGCTGCGTGATGAGGCTGCGGCCAGCCCCGGCATCTGGCAGGACGGACGGCTGATCGCCGCGCCGCTGCTGCGCGACCACCCCGGAATCACCCTGATTCCGGTCCGGGGCGCGGCAGATTTCCGCAGGTTGGTGAAGGCGCATTGAACCTGTCGCGATAATCCCTATTTTCAAGTCAAACCGCATTCCGTCGGAGGACCCGTATTGGGCAATGCTCGCAACTTCGCCTTCTGGGTGGTTCTGTTCCTGATGATCCTCGCGCTGTTCAATCTGTTCAGCGACGGGTCGGGCACCATGAACAGCCGCCAGATCAGCTATTCCGACTTCATCGAACGGGTGCAGAACGACCAGGTCAGCGCCGTCACGATCGACGGAGAGGACGTGGCCATCACCGGTACCAACGGCGAACAGTACGCGACCGTGCGCCCGATGGGCGAGGATATCAGCGACCGGCTGATCCAGCAGGGCGTGGACGTGCGCGTGGTCAAGCAGCAAAGCAGCGGCTTCATGTCGATGCTGGGCGTCTGGCTGCCGTTTATCCTGCTGATCGGGGTGTGGATCTTCTTCATGAATCGCATGCAGGGCGGCGGCAAGGGCGGTGCCATGGGCTTTGGCAAGTCCAAGGCCAAGCTGCTGACTGAAAAGCACGGTCGCGTGACCTTTGACGATGTTGCGGGCATCGACGAAGCCAAGGAGGAGCTTGAGGAGATTGTCGAGTTCCTGCGCAACCCGCAGAAGTTCAGCCGTCTTGGCGGCAAGATCCCCAAGGGCGCGCTGCTGGTGGGCCCTCCGGGTACCGGTAAGACGCTGTTGGCGCGGGCCATTGCGGGCGAGGCGGGCGTGCCGTTCTTCACCATCTCGGGATCGGACTTCGTCGAGATGTTCGTGGGCGTCGGTGCCAGCCGCGTGCGAGACATGTTCGAGCAGGCCAAGAAATCGGCCCCCTGCATCCTGTTCATCGACGAGATCGACGCCGTGGGTCGCGCCCGTGGCGTGGGCATCGGCGGCGGCAACGATGAGCGCGAACAGACGCTGAACCAGCTGCTGGTCGAGATGGACGGCTTCGAGGCGAACGAAGGCATCATCATCATCGCCGCGACCAACCGCAAGGACGTGCTGGACCCCGCGCTGCTGCGTCCGGGCCGGTTCGACCGCACGATCCACGTGCCGAACCCCGACATCAAGGGCCGCGAGCGGATCCTGTCGGTCCATGCGCGCAAGGTTCCGGTCGGTCCGGATGTCGACCTGCGCCTGATCGCGCGCGGTACGCCCGGCTTTTCGGGCGCGGACCTGATGAACCTGGTGAACGAGGCTGCCCTTGGTGCGGCGCGGATCGGTCGTCGGTTCGTCAGCATGGCCGATTTCGAGAATGCCAAGGACAAGGTGATGCTGGGCGTCGAGCGTCGCAGCCTGGTCCTGACGCCCGAGCAGAAGGAAAAGACCGCCTACCACGAAGCCGGCCACGCCGTCGTCGGCCTTTCGCTGCCGAAATGCGATCCGGTCTACAAGGCCACGATCATCCCGCGCGGCGGCGCCCTGGGCATGGTCGTCAGCCTGCCCGAGATGGACCGCCTGAACTTTCACAAGGACGAGGCCAAGCAGAAGATCGCCATGACCATGGCCGGCAAGGCCGCCGAGATCATCAAGTACGGCGAGGAGGGCGTGTCGAACGGCCCCGCTGGCGACATCCAGCAGGCCAGTGCGCTGGCCCGGGCGATGGTGATGCGGTGGGGCATGTCCGACAAGGTCGGCGCGGTTGATTATGCCGAGGCGCATGAGGGCTATAACGGCAGCACCGGCGGCTTCTCAGTGTCGGCCTCGACCAAGGAACTGATCGAGCAGGAGGTCCGCGACCTGATCGAGGAGGGCTATCAGGAAGCCCGCCGCATCCTGCTGGAAAAGGAGGTCGAGTTCGAGCGCATGGCCAAGGGCCTGCTGGAATACGAGACCCTGACCGGAGAGGAGATTGCCCGCATCCTGCGCGGTGATGCGATCGGCGGGGATGATGACGACACCCCGGCCAGCGTGATCCCCTCCGTCACGGCCATCCCGCGGACAAAGCCCGCGCCGGGTGGCGACCCCGCCCCTGCCTGAGACGACAAAACCCCGGTCCGATGGACCGGGGTTTCTTCTTGGATCACACCAGGGTCGGCGTGATGGTCAGCGTGCCGGCCGTGGCATGCGAATAGGGACAGACCTTGTGACCGCCCTCGATCAGGTCCTGCGCCACGGCGGGGTCCATGCCGGGCAGGGACACGGCGATCTGGACGTCCAGTCCGAAGCCCGGATCGCTGCGGGGGCCGATGCCCACGCTGACATTGACCGCCGCATCATCCGGCACCTTGACCTTCTGCGACGCAGCGTAATGGCGCATCGCGCCCATGAAGCAGGCGGCATAGCCGAGCGCGAACAGCTTTTCCGGGTTGAGCCCGTCGCCGCCGGGACCGCCCAATTCCTTCGGAACGACCAGGTCGATGGACGAAGTGCCGTCATTTAAGGCGGTTTTGCCGTCGCGGCCGCCCCCGGTGGCCGTCGCGGCGGTCCGATAGAGGATCTTTTCCGGCATCGCATTTCCTTTCTTCGATAATAGATAGCACACTATATAAATTAACCCTTCGAAATTGCAACAGTTGCGGACTGCGCTTTGTGCAATTACACCATGTGCATGAGCGATGATCCCGCCTTGTCCAGCCTGTCGCCTTTCGATCAGATGCTGTGCTTTGACGTCTATGCCGTCAATCTTGCCTTTGGGCGGATCTACAAGCCGTTGCTGGACCCGCTCGGGCTGACCTATCCGCAGTTTCTGGTCATGATGGCGTTGTGGGCCAATGATCATCAGTCCGTCGGCGGCATCGGCGACAGCCTCGGGCTGGACAGCAGCACCCTGACCCCGCTGATCAAGCGGCTGGAGGCGGCGAACCTGGTCACCCGACAGCGGGATTCGCGCGACGAACGCCGGGTGATCGTGTCGCTGTCTCCGCAGGGCGCCGACCTGCAAGGCCAGTCCGAACGCGTCATCGCCTGCGTGACCGGCAATACCGGGCTGGATGACCGGACCGCCCAGGCACTGCGCGAACAGCTGCGCCGCCTGCGACATCAGCTGCAGCAGAGCCCGCAGGGCTAGGCTGGGCCTTGCGATTTTGCGCGCGACGGTGCATGGGACGGACACCATGACCCGGACCTGTGACATTCCCGACATGCCCGCGCTGCGGGCCCAGATCGACCAGCTGGACGAACAGCTGATGGCGTTGCTGGCGCGACGCCATGCGCTGATCGACCGCGCCGCGCAGATCAAGGCCGGCAACGGCATGCCCGCCCGCATCGACGCCCGCGTCGAGGAGGTCGTGGCGAATGTCCGCCGCCACGCCGAGGGTCACGGCCTGGACCCCCAGCTGTACGACCGCCTGTGGCGGCAGCTGATCGAGGCCGCCATCGCCCAGGAAGAACGCCAGCTGAACAAGGACCGCCCATGACCGCCCAGACCCTTGACGGCAAGGCCTTTGCCGCCCGCCTGCGCGCCCGGATCGCCACGCAGGTCGCCGATCTTGCAGGGCAGGGCATCGTGCCCGGCCTGGCTGTCGTCCTAGTGGGCGAGGATCCGGCCAGCCAGGTTTATGTCCGGTCCAAGGGGCGCATGACGCGAGAGGTCGGCATGACCTCGTTCGAACATCGGCTGCCGGCATCGACGGATCAGGACACGCTGATGGCGCTGATCGCCAAACTGAACGCCGATCCGGCCGTGAACGGCATCCTGGTCCAGCTGCCCCTGCCCAAGGGCATGGACGAGGCGGCGGTCATCAACGCCATCCTGCCCGAAAAGGACGTGGACGGGTTCCACATCCTGAACGTCGGGCGCTTGGCCACCGGGCAGAAGGCGATGGTGCCCTGCACGCCGCTTGGCTGCCTGATGCTGCTGCGCGACTATCTGGGGTCGCTGGCCGGCCGCAATGCGGTGGTCATCGGGCGCAGCAATATCGTAGGCAAGCCCATGGCGCAGCTCCTGCTGCGCGACAGTGCGACCGTGACGGTGGCGCATTCGCGCACGACCGATCTGGCCGCGCTGTGCCGTCAGGCCGACATACTGGTCGCCGCCGTCGGGCGGCCGCATTTCGTGCAGGGCGACTGGATCAAGCCGGGCGCCACCGTCATCGACGTGGGCATCAACCGGACCGATGACGGGCTGGTGGGCGATGTCGACTTTGCCGCGGCAGTGCAGGTGGCCGGTGCGATCACCCCGGTTCCCGGTGGCGTGGGGCCGATGACCATCGCCTGCCTTCTGGCCAACACGCTGACCGCGACCGCGCGCAGCAACGGCCTGCCTGACCCCGAGGGGCTGATCCCCTAGGCGGCCATCCGCGCCGACAGCCGAAGCGCATGGGCCGTCTGTGTCGCCGCCACCGGCAGCACCGGGTCATAGGCGGCCCGGATCAGCGCCGCCAGCGCGGCGGATGGCGTCACCTCGGTGGAAAAGGTCAGCGCGGATTGCATCGTGATGCGTTCCGCGAGGGCCGCTGGATGCGCGTCGGCCAGCGCGCCCCCCATCCTGACGAAGGTCAGGCAGGCGCGGATGCCGCCAGCCTCGTCAAAGCGGAACAGCCGGTACTGGTCGGCGCCTTGGCCCGCTAGACGGTCGGGCAGGCCGGGAAGGCCCGTCAGCCGGTCCAGATCGGGCACCCCGGCCAGTTCGGACCAGTCCCGCACGAAGAACAGCATCAGGTTTGCACCGGTTTCGGGGTCAGTATCGACCACCGGGTGGCGCGCATGCGCAAAGCCCGCACGGATCGCGGCGCGAAAGATGTCCAGGCTGTCATCGGCCAGGCCGAACACTGCGGGCGCCACCGGGCGGCCCCACCGCGCGCACAGGAAGCTGCCGTCGGGGCGGGTGAACAGGGTCTCTATCGCGGCGGGGTCCATGGCGTCTTTCCTGGGCATGAGAACGGGGGGCGAATGCCCCCCGGTCGGTGGTCGGTGCGAATGGGTCAGACCAGCGTGGCCTGGGTCGCGGCGCGGATCTCGTCCTCGGTGATGCCGTCGGCCAGCTGGACGATGCGCAGCCCGCCGGGCACCACGTCCAAGACACCCATGTTGGTGATGATCCGGTCGACCACGGCCTTGCCGGTCAGCGGCAGGGTGCAGGATTTCAGCACCTTGGACTCGCCCGCCTTGTTGGTGTGGTCCATGACCACGATCACGCGGCCCACGCCCGCGACCAGGTCCATCGCGCCGCCCATGCCCTTGACCAGCTTGCCAGGGATCATCCAGTTGGCCAGATCGCCCTCCTCCGAGACCTCCATCGCGCCCAGGATCGCCGCGGCGATCTTGCCGCCGCGGATCATGCCAAAGCTGGTGGCGCTGTCGAAATAGCTGGTGCGCGACAGCTCGGTGATGGTCTGCTTGCCGGCGTTGATCAGGTCGGGATCCTCGTCGCCCTCGAACGGAAAGGGGCCCATGCCCAGCATGCCGTTCTCGGACTGGAGCGTGATGTCCTTGTCGCCGACATAGTTCGCGACCAAGGTCGGAATGCCGATCCCCAGGTTGACGTACCAGCCGTCTTCCAGCTCCTCGGCCGCGCGGGCGGCCATCTGGTTGCGGTCCCAGCCTTTTGCTGCCTCGGTCATCACACGGCCTCCTTCTTGCGGGTGGTGCGCTGTTCGATGCGCTTTTCGTGCGACCCCTGGATGATCCGGTGGACATAGATGCCGGGCAGGTGGATCAGGTCGGGGTCCAGGCTGCCGCGTGGGACGATCTCCTCGACCTCGGCGACGCAGACGCGGCCGCACATCGCGGCGGGCGGGTTGAAGTTGCGTGCGGTCTTGCGGAACACCAGGTTGCCGGTGTCGTCGGCCTTCCAGGCCTTGACGATGGACAGGTCGGCCACGATCCCGCGTTCCAGGATGTAATCCTGGCCGTCGAAATTCTTGACCTCCTTGCCCTCGGCGATGACGGTGCCGACGCCGGTCTTGGTATAGAAGCCCGGGATGCCGGCGCCGCCCGCACGCATGCGTTCGGCCAGGGTGCCCTGCGGGTTGAACTCCAGCTCAAGCTCTCCGGACAGGTACTGACGCATGAATTCAGCATTCTCGCCAACATAGCTGCTGATCATCTTCCTGATCTGACGCGTGTCTAGCAGCTTGCCCAGGCCGAACCCGTCCACGCCGCAATTGTTGCTGGCGATGGTCAGATCCTTGACCTTGGATTCGACCAGGGCGTCGATCAGCAGCTCGGGGATGCCGCACAGGCCGAACCCCCCTGCCGCGATGAACATCCCATCATGCAAAAGCCCGTCCAGAGCCTCGCCCGCAGTGGCATAGACCTTTTTCATCGGTCCTCCCGTCCTTGATCCCGTTATCGGCCCAAGTTGTTGCGTGCGCTGGCGCAAGTGTCAATCGCGGGGGCGGCGTGTTAGCGCCGCCACCCGGTCCTACTCGGCCTCGGGCTTGGCCGCGGCAGGCTTCTTGGCCGCGGGCTTCTTTGCCGCCGGTTTCTTGGCGGCAGGCTTCTTGGCGGCTGTCTTGGGCGCGGCCTTCTTGGCGGCCGGTTTCTTGGCCTTGGACGGCGATTTCGCAGCCTTGGCCGCGATCAGCTCCAGCGCCTGTTCGACGGTCAGATCCTCGGGGGTGACGTCGCGGGGCAGGGTCGCGTTGACCTTGGCCCATTTGACATAGGGGCCGTACTTGCCGCCCAGGATCTGGATCGGACCGCCGTCCGGATGCTCTCCCAGCTCGCGCAGCGGTGCGGCCGCTGCGGCGCGGCCGCGGGTCTGCTTGGCGGCCAGCACCTCGACCGCGCGGTTCATGCCGATGGTGAAGACCTCGTCGACATCGGCGATATTGGCGTATTTCGACCCGTGCTTCACATAGGGGCCAAAGCGGCCGATCCCGGCCTCGATCAGCACCCCGTCCTCGGGGTGGGGACCGACGGGGCGGGGCAGGGCCAGCAGCTGCACGGCCTGATCCAGGTCCAGGGTCGCGACCTCCCATCCCTTTGGGATCGACGCGCGGGGGGGCTTGGGGGCCTCCTCGGTCGCCTCGCCGCGCTGGACATAGGGACCGAAACGCCCGGTCTTGAGGCTGATCTGATCGCCCGCATCCTCTCCCAGCACGCGGTCGCCGATGGGCGCCTCTCCGTCCGAGGCGGACAGGGGGCGGGTATAGCGGCATTCCGGATAGTTGGTGCAGCCGATGAAGGCCCCACCCGACCGCGCGGTCTTGAGGTTCAGGCGGCCCTGACCGCACAGCGGGCATTCGCGCGGATCGCCCCCATCCGCGCGCGGCGGATAGAGATGCGGCGCCAGCGCGTCGTCGATCGCCTCCAGCACCTCGGTGATGCGCAGCTCGGACGTGCCCTCCAGTGCTTTGGAGAAGTCCTTCCAGAAGCGGCTCAGAACCTCGCGCCACAGGCGGTCGCCGGCGCTGATCTCGTCCAGTTCGTTCTCCAGGTCGGCGGTGAAGTCATAGCTGACGTAACGCGGGAAATACTTCAGCAGGAAGATCGTAACCAACCGGCCCTTGTCCTCGGCGATCAGGCGGTTCTTGTCCTTGCGGACATATTCGCGGTCCTGGATCGTGGTGACGATGCTGGCATAGGTCGACGGGCGTCCGATGCCCAGCTCTTCCATCCGCTTGACCAGCGTGGCCTCGGTATAGCGCGGCGGGGGTTGGGTGAAATGCTGGCGCGCTGCGGCCTGGGCCTTGTCGCTGACCAAGAGGCCCGGCCCGGCCTTCAGCCCCGCGGGGGCCGCGACCGCGTCGCCGCCCTTCTCGCGGGCCTTGGCCAGTTCGTCGTCGAAGGCGTGGGCGACCAGGCGCGCGGCCTCGCCCTCGGTGATCGCGGGCAGGCGGGCGCTATCCTCTCCGTCGTCGTCGTCGCGACCCTGGTCATAGACGCGCAGGAAGCCGTCGAACAGCATCACCTGGCCGGTGGCGCGCAAGCCGATCTGGTCGTCGGGGCTGGCGATCTCGACTGTGGTCCGCTCCATCCGGGCGGCCTCCATCTGGCTGGCGATGGTCCGCTTCCAGATCAGGTCGTACAGCTTGCGCTGATCCTCGGCGGTGATCTTCAGCTTGTCCGGCGACAGCATCATGTCGGTCGGCCGAATGCACTCATGCGCCTCCTGCGCGTTCTTGGCCTTGTTCTTGTACATGCGCGGCGATTTCGGCAGGTACTTGTCGCCGAACTTGGCCTTGATCGCGTCGCGGGCGGCCATCACGGCCTCGGGGGCCATGTCGATGCCGTCGGTCCGCATGTAGGTGATCAGCCCGGCCTCGTACAGGCGCTGCGCCGCCGACATGCAGGCCTTGGCGCCCATGCCCATCTTGCGGCTCGCCTCCTGCTGCAGGGTCGAGGTCATGAAGGGCGGCCAGGGGTTGCGGCTGGCGGGCTTGGCTGCGACCGACGCGACCTTCAGGTCGCGGCTTGCCACCGCGCTCAGCGCCATCGCGGCCTGATCGGCGGCGGCCAGGTCGAACCGGTCCAGCTTCTTGCCGGCCAGCGACACCAGCGTGGCGTCGTATTCGTCGCCGCCCGGGGTCGCCAGGCGGGCATGGACCGACCAGTACTCGCGCGCCTTGAAGGCCTCGATCTCCATCTCGCGGTCGACGATCAGGCGCAGGCAGACGGACTGGACGCGGCCCGCCGACTTTGCGCCCGGCAGCTTGCGCCACAGAACCGGCGACAGCTTGAACCCGACCAGATAATCCAGCGCGCGGCGCGCCAGATAGGCGTCGACCAGCGGCTGGTCGATCTGGCGCGGCTTGGCCATCGCCTCGGTCACGGCGGTCTTAGTGATGGCGTTGAAGGTCACGCGGCTGACCGCGCTGCCCTTCTTCAGGGCCGGGGCCAGCGCCTCCAGCAGGTGCCAGCTGATCGCCTCGCCCTCGCGGTCGGGGTCGGTGGCCAGAATCAGCGTCTGGTCGTCCTTCAGCGCGTCCTTGATCGCCTTGAGGTGCTTGCGGCTGTCGGCCGCGACCTCCCATTTCATGTCGAAATCATGGTCGGTGTCGACGCTGCCGTCCTTGGGCGGCAGGTCGCGGACATGGCCGAAGCTGGCCAGAACCCGATAGTCGGAACCCAGGTATTTCTCGATGGTCTTGGCCTTGGCCGGGGATTCGACGACGACGACGGGCATGATGACCTCGGACAACTGCAATGGGGCGGCAAGATGGGTGCCGGGCGGGGCAGTGTCAACGGGGGGTGACAGCACAAGACCGCAAGACGGGGGGTCAGGACAGCGCCAGACGCCCCCCGGCCAGCCGCGTGACGCGGCCCTGCAGTTCCAGCGACAGGATCACTGCGCTGGCCGTCGCCGCCGGCACGCCCAGATCGCGGATCAGGTCGTTCTCCTCGGTCGGAGAGGGGGACAGGCGCTGCAGGATGCGGCTTTCCAGCTGGATCGGACCGCCCTGGTCGCGCGGCGGGGGCGGCAGGGGGTCGGGCGCGGTCATGACGACGGGCGCGGGCAGGGGCCGGGTCTGCGCCAGCGCGTCGGCCACGTCCGCGGCGCTGCGCACCAGCGTCGCCCCGTCGCGGATCAGCGCGTTGCAGCCCGCCGCCCGTGCATCCATCGGATGTCCGGGCACGGCCATGACCTCTCGTCCCTGGTCCAGCGCGTTCCGGGCGGTGATCAGGGTGCCGGACCGTTGTGCGGCCTCGATCACCACGACGCCCTGTGACAGGCCTGACACGATGCGGTTGCGGGTCGGGAAATGTCGCGCCGCAGGTTCCGTGCCGGGCGGCTGTTCGGACACCAGCACGCCGCATTCGGCGATCCGCGCGGCCAGATCGGCATTTTCGGCCGGATAGATGACGTCGACGCCCCCGGCCATCACGGCGATGGTCCCGGTGGGCAGGGCCGCGGCATGGGCGGCGGTATCGACGCCGCGCGCCAGCCCGGCGGCCACGGTGAACCCGGCCTCTCCCAGCCCGGCGGCCATGCCGCGCGCCATGCGCAGCCCCAGGGACGATGCGTTGCGCGCCCCGATCACCGCCATCACGTCGCGCGACAGCCAGCCCGGGTCGCCCCGGACCCACAGGATCGCGGGGGCGCCGTCGATTTGGCGCAGGCTGTCGGGATAATCGGCGCTGTCATGGCGGATCAAGCGGGCGCCCGCCCGCCGACCGGCGGCCAGTTCGGCCGCGGCGACGCCTTCGGGGCAGACGGCATAGTCGGCAATGCCGGACTGGGCCGCGATCCCGGGCAGCGCCTCCAGCGCGGCGCGGGCACTGCCATGTTCGGCGATCAGGCGGTGGAACGTGGTGGGGCCCACGCGGCGCGACCGGATCAGCCGCAGCACGGACAGGTCGTCGTCGACGGCCGAGGCGGGCAGGCCGAAACGGGCAGGGGCAAGTCCGATGGTCATGGGGCACCTTCTGCAGGACGGCCCCAGGATAGCCCCGTGGTGGTTAACAATCGGTTAGCGCGCGCCCTCAGGCGGCCGAGCCGCCGACCGTCAGGCCGCCGATCATCAGCGTGGGCTGGCCCACGCCGACGGGCACCCATTGCCCCTGCTTTCCGCAATTGCCGATGCCGGGGTCCAGCGCCATGTCGTTTCCGATGGCGCGCACCTGCTGCAGCGCGGTCGCCCCGTCGCCGATCAGCGTCGCGCCCCGAATCGGGTCGCCGACGACACCGTTCCTGACGCGATAGGCCTCGGTGCAGCTGAAGACGAACTTGCCGTTGGTGATGTCCACCTGGCCGCCGCCGAAACCCACCGCATAGATGCCGTCGCGCAGGTCGGCCAGGATCGCTGCGGGATCCGCGTCGCCGCCCGGCATGAAGGTGTTGGTCATCCGCGGCATCGGGACATTCGCGAAGCTTTCGCGCCGGCCGTTGCCGGTGGGCGCCACGCCCATCAGCCGCGCGTTCTGGCGGTCCTGCATGTACCCGGTCAGGATGCCGTCCTCGATCAGCACGTTGCGGGCGGGGGGCGTGCCCTCGTCGTCGATGTTGATGCTGCCGCGGCGGCCCGCGATGGTGCCGTCATCGACCACGGTCACGCCGGGTGCCGCGACGCGCTGGCCCATCAGGCCCGCAAAGGCGGAGGCCTTCTTGCGGTTGAAATCACCCTCCAGCCCGTGGCCCACGGCCTCGTGCAGCAGGATGCCGGGCCAGCCCGGCCCCAGCACGACGTCCATCACCCCCGCCGGCGCGGGGACCGACCGCAGGTTGACCAGGGCGATGCGCAGCGCCTCGTGGACCAGGCCCTGCCAATGGTCGGGGGCCATCAGCTGTTCCAGCCCGTGACGTCCGCCGCCGCCGGCGCTGCCGCTTTCGCGGCGGTCGTTGTTCTCGACGATCACCGCGACGTTCAGGCGCGCCATGGGGCGGATGTCGGTGGCAAGCCCGCCCTCGGGGCGCAGGATGGCGATCTCCTGTAGGCTGCTGCCCATGGAGATGGTCACCTGCACCACCCGCGGGTCCAGCGCGCGGGCAAAGGCGTCGATCTCGCGCAGCAGCGCGATGCGGCGGGCGGTCGAGATGCCCTCGGCCGGGTCGATCGCAGGATAGAGGTTCACCGGCTCCATCGCGGGGCGCATCGCGGCCGTTCCGCCGCCGCGGCCCACGGCCAGGCGCGCGGTCTCGGCCGCGCGGCGCAGCGCGGCCTCGGAGATGTCGGTCGAATGGGCATAGCCCGTGACCTCGCCCAGAACCGCGCGCAGGCCGAAGCCACGCCCGGCCATGAAGCTGGAATTGCGCAGCCGGCCATCGTCGAAGACCAGCGATTCCTGCTGGCTGCGTTCCAGGAACAGCTCTCCGTCATCGGAGCCGGCCACGGCATCGCGCAGGATCCGCAGCGCGCCGTCCCGGTCCAGATCGGTCGAGAACGGGTCGAAGGACGGGCGGGTCATGGCGGATCTCCTGGCGGTTGGCGGGCGGGGACGGGCCCTTGGACGGGCGCGGCAGGGGGTCGCGTTTCCTTCGGGCGGGGAAATGCTGTAGGTATGTCTTGCCCGTAAGGGCGAGATATGGTCATAGAACGGTCACTGTGAAAGGAAAAGGGGCAGCCTCCCGGCAGCCCCTGCGGTCATTGGGGCCGGGCCACTGCAACGGGATGGAATGATGGCAAAAGCGATGATGGGCCGTGCATTCGCGGCAGCGACAGGGTTCGCGACGGCGGGCATGTTGGCCGGGACTGCGATGGCACAGGACGTGCTGGGCGATCTGCCCACGATCGGCAAGCCGGTCGCAAGGGGCATGGGCTTTCAGCCGGCGTCCACGGAACTGGCGCGCGATCAGCAATGGCTGGACCATTTCGTGCTGATCATCATCACGGTCGTGACGGTCTTCGTCTGCCTTCTGCTGCTGTTCGTGATCTTCCGGTTCAACGCCAAGGCGAACCCGGTGCCCGCGAAATACACCCACAACACCCCGCTGGAGATCGGCTGGACCCTGGTCCCGGTGCTGATCCTGGTGGCCATCGGCGCCTTCTCCCTGCCGATCCTGTTCCGCAGCCAGGAGATGCCGGAAAATCCCGATGTCGTGATCAAGGCCACCGGCCACCAGTGGTACTGGTCCTATGAATATCCCGACAATGGCATCGCATTCGATTCGCTGATGCTGCCCGAGGAGGAGCTGGCCGAGAACGGCTATGCCCCCGACGAATACCTGCTGGCGACCGATACCACGGTGGTCGTGCCCGTCGGCCAGACCGTGCTGCTGCAGGTGACCGCCAGCGACGTGATCCATTCCTGGACCATCCCGGCCTTTGCCGTGAAGCAGGACGCCGTTCCGGGCCGCATCGCCCAGGCCTGGTTCAACGTCGAGCAGGAAGGCACCTATTTCGGCCAGTGCAGCGAGCTGTGCGGCATCAACCACGCCTACATGCCGATCGTCGTCAAGGCCGTCAGCCCCGAGGTCTATGCGGCCTGGGTCGCCGAGCAGGGCGGCACCATGGGCGACGAACCCGCACCGACCGCCAGCCTGGACGGCGCGGCCAAGGTGGACCTGGCCCGCGCCGACTGAGGTCGGACCCACCCAGGCCCGTGGCGGCATCCTGCCGGCACGGCCAAGGAACAGAGATTGCAGGCGCGATGACCGATATCAACGCATATGACGCCGCCCCCGAGGGCGATTTCCGCGATTACGTCGCGCTGCTGAAGCCGCGTGTGATGTCGCTGGTCGTGTTCACCGCCTTTGTCGGTCTGTTCGTCGCCCCCGTCGACGTGCATCCCTTCATCGCCTTCTGCTCGGTGCTGTTCATCGCCTTGGGCGGCGGCGCCTCGGGCGCGCTGAACATGTGGTACGACCGCGACATCGACGCGATCATGAACCGCACGCAAAGCCGCCCCATCCCGTCGGGCCGGGTCGAGCACAGCGCGGCCCTGGGCCTGGGGCTGGTCCTGTCGATCATCTCGGTCATGATGCTGGGCCTGGTGGCGAACTGGTTCGCGGCCGGGTTCCTGGCCTTCACCATCTTCTTCTATGCCGTCGTCTATACGGTCTGGCTGAAGCGCTGGACGCCCCAGAACATCGTCATCGGCGGCGCCGCGGGCGCCTTTCCCCCGATGATCGGATGGGCCTGCGCGACCGGCGGGATCAGCATCGAATCGCTTCTGATGTTCGCCCTGGTCTTCTTCTGGACGCCGCCCCATTTCTGGGCGCTGGCGCTGTTCATGAAGGAGGACTATCACAACGCGGGTGTCCCGATGCTGACCGTGACCCACGGTCGCCGCGCCGCGCGTCGCCACATCTTCGCCTATACGCTGGTCCTGGCGCCCTTTGCGTTGTGGCTGGGCGTGACCTCGGTCGGCGGGCCGCTCTACATGGCGGTCGCGGTCGTGCTGAACGCGGCCTTCATCCGCGGTGGCTGGCAGGTTCTGCGCCGTGACGAGGACGCCGCGATCGCCGACGGCTATCTGGTCGAACGGCGCGTCTTCAAGCTGTCGCTCTATTACCTGTTCCTGCATTTCCTCGCCCTGCTGGTGCAGAGCTGGATGGGAGGCTGGTGATGGCCCTGCGCACCGAACACGAGATCCACCGCCGCCGCCGGTCCCGCAACGTGGGGCTGGGCATTGTGCTGCTGGGCTTTGTCGCGCTGGTCTTTGGCCTGACGGTGGTCAAGGTCCAGGAGGGCGGCCTGGTCGAGGGTTTCGATCACCAGCCGCGCGTGTCGCTGACCCCGATGGAACCGCAGGCCCCGGCCCAGGGCCAGGCCCCCGTGCAGGAGGTGACCGAATGAAACGTCTGAGCCCCGAGGGCCGCACCGTTGCGATGCTGCTGGGCGTCGTCGTCACGATGGGCGCGCTGGCCTGGGCCGCCGTGCCCTTCTATGACTGGTTCTGCCGGGTGACCGGGTTCGGCGGCACCACGCAGGTGTCCGAGACCGCATCGGACCAGATTCTGGACGAGGTCGTGCGAGTCCGGTTCGACGCCAACACCGATTCCAATTTGGAATGGACCTTCCGCCCGATGCAGGCCCGCATGGACCTGAAGATCGGCGAAAGCGGACTGGCCTTCTACGAGGCCGTGAACAATTCCGACGTGCCGCTGACCGGAACGGCCAGCTACAACGTCGCCCCCGAGGTCTCGGGCTATTACTTCATCAAGGTCGAGTGCTTCTGCTTTACCGAGCAGACGCTGCAGCCGGGTGAACGGGTCGAGATGCCGGTCAGCTTCTACGTGGACCCCGAGCTGGTGGACGACCGCGACGCCGGTCATGTCCGCGACATCACGCTGTCCTATACCTTCCATCGGACCGAGCCGCGCAGCGCTGCGCTTGACAGCGGCGCGGCCGACACCATCAACTAAGACGAATACACGAGGGAGCCGACGGGGATCCGACATGGCGCACGCAAAGAACCACGACTATCACATCCTACCGGCCTCGGTCTGGCCGTTCCTAACCGCGATCGCGGTCTTCGTCATGCTGTTCGGCGCCGTGGCCTGGATGTCCGGAGAGGTGACCGTCATGGGCGTGCCGGTGACCGGCCCTTGGATGTTCGCGATCGGCCTTGTCGGCACCTTCTACGTGGCCTTCGCCTGGTGGGCCGACATGGTGCGCGAGGCCGAGCAGGGCGACCACACCCCGGTGGTCCGCATCGGCCTGCAATACGGCTTCATCCTGTTCGTGATGTCCGAAGCGATGCTGTTCGTGTCGCTGTTCTGGAACTTCATCAAGCACGCGATGTACCCGATGGGCGAGAACAGCCCCATCACCGACGGCGTCTGGCCGCCGCAGGGCATCGAGACCTTCGACCCCTGGCACCTGCCGTTCATCAACACGCTGATCCTGCTTCTGTCGGGCGTGGCCGTGACTTGGGCGCACCATGCCTGGGCGCATGAGGGTGACCGTCGCACCACCATCAACGGCCTGGCGATCGCCGTGGTCCTGGGCCTGGTCTTCACCGGCCTGCAGGCCTACGAATACAGCCACGCGGCCTTCGGTCTGGCCGACACGGCCTATGCGGCGGCCTTTTACATCGCGACGGGTTTCCACGGCCTGCACGTGATCATCGGGACGATCTTCCTGGCCGTCTGCCTGCTGCGCTTCCAGAAGGGCCAGATGACCAAGGACCAGCACCTGGGGTTCGAGGCCGCCGCCTGGTACTGGCACTTCGTCGACGTGATCTGGCTGGTGCTGTTCGCCGTCATCTATGTCTGGGGCAGCTGATCCCCGACGGTGACCGTTCAAGGCGCGCGGGGCGATCGTCCCGCGCGTTTTTCGTTGTCCTTTCACCCCGGAGCGCCCCATGCGCCGCTATCTGTTTCCCCTGATCCTCGGCGTCGTCGGCTGTGCCGTCCTGATCTATCTGGGGCTGTGGCAGCTGGACCGCCGCGCCTGGAAGGAGGACATGCTGGCAGACATCACCGCGGGCATTCAGGCCGACCCCGTGCCCTTGCCGGACGCGATCGACCCGTCGATGAAATACCTGCCGGTGACGGTCAGCGGCACCACCACCGGGGCCGAGATCGACGTGCTGTCCCACACCCGCGAACAGGGCGCCGGCTATCAGATCGTGTCTCGCTTCGTCACCGATGACGGGCGCGCGATCCTCTTGGACCGGGGCTTTGTCCCGCAGGAGGCGCGGCGCATTGACCGTCCCCCCGTCCGCCTGCAGGTGACGGGAAACCTGCACTGGCCGCAGGATGCCAGCAGCTCTACCCCGGCGCCGAACATGGACGAGAACATCTGGTTCGCCCGCGACGTGGACGCGATGGCCTTGACCTTGGACACGTTGCCCGTGCTGGTCGTGGCCAGCGCCGTCGAGGGCGACAACCAGGGCGCCCGTCCCCTGCCGGTGGCCATCGAGGGGATTCCCAACAACCACCTGTCCTATGCGGTGCAGTGGTTCCTAATCGCGGCCACCTGGGCGGTGATGACACTGGCGCTGATCTGGCGTATCAGGCAGCGCAGCTACTGAAGGATTTCCGATGCGTTACGTCTCGACGCGGGGCCAGGCCCCGGTGCTGAATTTCGAACAGGCCATGCTGTCGGGGCTGGCGCGCGACGGGGGCCTGTACCTGCCCGAGACGATCCCGGCCTTCGCGGGGCTGGAGCAGTTGGACGGCCTGTCCTACGAGGAGGTGGCATTCCGCGTGGTGCGCCCCTTCACCGGCGACAGCTTCAGCGATGATGAACTGCGCGGCGCCATCGACCGCGCCTATGCGCGCATCAGTCATGACGCCCGCGCGCCGCTGGTGCAGCTGGCCCCCGGGCACCACCTGCTGGAGCTGTTCCACGGGCCCACGCTGGCCTTCAAGGATTTCGCGATGCAGCTGATCGCGCAGCTGTTCCAGATCGCCCTGGCGCGGTCGGGCCAGCGGATCACCATCGTGGGCGCCACCTCCGGCGATACCGGATCGGCCGCGATCGAGGCCTTCCGCGGCATCGACAACGTGGACGTGTTCATCATGTATCCGCATGGTCGCGTCAGTGAGGTTCAGCGCCGCCAGATGACCACGCCCCCCGCCGCCAACGTCCATGCGCTGGCCGTGACCGGGCATTTCGACGACTGCCAGGCGCGGCTCAAGGACCTGTTCAACGACCATGCCTTCCGCGACGGGGTGGGGCTTGCGGGCGTGAACAGCATCAACTGGGCCCGCGTCGTGGCGCAGATCGTCTATTACTTCACCGCGACCGCCTCGCTTGGCATGCGGCCCACCGATTTCTGCGTGCCGACGGGCAATTTCGGCGACATCTTCGCGGGCTCCATCGCGCGCCAGATGGGCCTGCCGATCCGCCGGCTGATCGTCGCCACGAACCAGAACGACATCCTGCATCGTGCGCTGAGCAGCGGCGAATACCGCATGGGCGCGGTCGAGCCCTCGATCAGCCCGTCAATGGACATCCAGGTCAGCTCGAACTTCGAACGCGCGCTCTATCTGGCCTACGGTCAGGACGCGGGCGCGATCCGGCAGCTGATGGAGGAGCTGAAGCAGGGCGGCTTCGCGATCAGCCAGGGCGCGCTGGAGGCCCTGCGCGAGCAATACGCCTCGGGCCGCGTGTCCGAGGAGGAGACGCTGGACACGATCCGCGCCATGCGCGAGCGGACCGGAGAGATCCTCTGCCCGCACAGCGCCGTGGGCGTCGCCGTGGCCGAACGCCATCTGGAGCCCGGCGTGCCGATGGTCACGCTGGCCACCGCCCATCCGGCCAAGTTCCCCGACGCGGTGGAACGCGCCATCGGGGTCCGCCCCGGTCTGCCGCCGCATATGGCGGACCTGTTCGACCTGCCCGAGCGCCTGACCCGGGTTGAAAACGACGTGGACGCGCTTAAGTCCCTGATCCTTGAACGGAGGACCGCGTGAGCCAAGACCCCACCCCGCGCCTGACCACGCTGCCCAACGGGCTGCGCATCGTGACCCGGCAGATGCCCGGACTGCATTCGGCGGCCCTGGGCATCTGGGTCAGCGCGGGCGGGCGCAATGAACGCGCTGACCAGAACGGCATCGCGCATTTCCTGGAGCACATGGCCTTCAAGGGCACCGCCACCCGCAGCGCGTTGCAGATCGCCGAGGCGATCGAGGATGTGGGCGGCTATATCAACGCCTATACCTCGCGCGACGCGACGGCCTATTACGTCCGCGTGCTGGAGGATGACGTCGATCTGGCCTTCGACGTGATCAGCGACATCGTCCTGAACCCCGTCTTCGACGAACGCGAGATCGAGGTCGAGCGCGGCGTGATCCTGCAGGAGATCGGGCAGTCGCTGGACACGCCCGACGACATCATCTTCGACTGGCTGCAGGAGGCCGCCTATCCCGATCAGCCGATGGGCCGCACCATCCTGGGCCCCGCCGAACGGGTCAGCAGCTTTGGCCGCGCCGATCTGGCCGGTTTCGTGACCGAGAATTACGGCCCCGGCCAGATGGTCGTGGCCGCCGCGGGATCGGTCGACCATGACCGGATCGTGCGGCTGGCCGAAAAGGTGCTGGGCCATATCGTGCCGCGTCCTCAGGGTCCGCGCGAACAGGCCCGCTGGCAGGGGCTGGAGAGCCGGACCGTCAAGCCGCTGGAGCAGGCGCATTTCGCGCTGGCGCTGGAAGGGCCGGGTTACCTGGCGCCCGATTTCTATGCCGCCCAGATCTTCTCCTCGGCGCTTGGCGGGGGGATGTCGTCGCGGCTGTTCCAGAAGATCCGCGAGGAACGGGGGCTGTGCTATACGATCTTCGCCCAGTCGGGTTTCCATGACGACACGGGGATGCTGACCATCTATGCCGGCACCGGCGCCGAGGATCTGGGCGATCTGGCGACCCTGACAATCGACGAGGTCCGTCGTGCGGCCGACGACATGTCCGAGGCCGAGATCGCCCGCGCCAAGGCGCAGCTGCGGGCAGGACTGTTGATGGGGCTGGAAAGCCCGTCGGGCCAGGCCGAACGCATGGCGCGCAGCCTGGCGATCTGGGGCCGCGTCCCGGACCCGGCCGAGGTTGCCGAACGCATTGCCGCCGTCACCGCCGCGGACGTGCGCGCGCATGCCGAGGCGCTGCTGGCCAATGCCCGCCCGGCGCTGGCGCTTTATGGTCCGGTGGACGGTGCGCCGTCGCGCGAGGCCCTGGCCGAACGGCTGGCCGCATGATCCTGGCGCGGCGCCGTGCCTTTCGGCTGGATGCCGAACGCATCGCGCTGCGCCTGCCCTTGCATTCCGATTTCAGCGCGTGGCGGACGCTGCGCGATGACAGCCGCGCCTTTCTGACCCCGTGGGAGCCGGTCTGGTCCCCCGACCATCTGTCACGCAAAAGCTTCACCAACCGCGTCTATTGGGCGGCCCGCTCTGCCAAGGCGGGGACGGCCTATCCGCTGTTCCTGGTCCATCGCGACGGCACGTTGCTGGGCGCGATCACGCTGGACAACATCCGCCGCGGCCCCGCGCAGTCGGGCACCATCGGATACTGGATCGGGCAGGAGCATGCCCGACATGGCTATATGCGCGAGGCGATCGGGGCGCTGGTGCATCACGCCTTCACCGCGCTGGACCTGAGCCGAATCGAGGCCGCCTGCCTGCCCGAGAATGCCGCATCGCGGGGCGTGCTGGAACGGTCGGGCTTCAAGTACGAGGGCGTGGCCCAGAGCTATCTGCAGATCGACGGTCGCTGGCGCAACCATGTGCTCTACGCCAACCTGCGCAGCGACCGGCGCGGAAAGACCGAGGTGCGTTGATGCTGATCCCCGCCGACAAGACCCTGGCCGCGGCCCTGCCCGCGGGCGTGCTGCGCGACCCGTCCCCCGCCTATACCGAGGAACCGCGGGGCCGGTATCACGGGCAGGCGGGCCTGGTCGCCGCGCCCCGCGACGCGCAGGAATGCGCCGCGATCATCCGCGCCTGTGCCGCGGCGCGCGTCCCGGTGGTGCCGCGCGGTGGGGGCACCGGGCTGGTCGGGGGGCAGGTGATGACGGACGGTCCCGCGCCCCTGATCCTGTCGATGGAGCGGATGACAGCGATTCGCGACACCTTTGCCGAGGAAGGGGTGATGATCGCCGAATCGGGCGTGACGCTGCAGGCGGCGCGGCAGGCGGCGGCGGGCGTGGGACGGCAGTTCCCGCTGTCGCTGGCCTCGCAGGGCTCGGCCCAGATCGGTGGCGTGCTGTCGACCAATGCGGGGGGCGTGAACGTTTTGCGATACGGCAATGCCCGCGCGCTGTGCCTGGGTTTGGAGGCGGTGCTGCCCGACGGGTCGGTGATGCACGACCTGAAGCGCCTGCGGAAGGACAATACCGGATACGATCTGCGCGACCTGCTGATCGGGGCCGAGGGGACGTTGGGCATCATCACCGCCGCGTCGCTGGTCTTGGCGCCGGTGCCTGCAGAGACCGGCGTCGCGATGCTGGTCGTGGACAGCCCCGCGGCGGCCCTGTCGCTGCTGTCGCTGGCGCAGGCGCGGATGGCGGGCGGCGTCACGGCCTTCGAACTGATCTCAGGCCAGAGCCTGCATTTCCTGGACATGGCCTTTCCCGACATGCGCCAGCCGTTCGACACGCGGCCCGACTGGCTGGTCCTGATCGAGGTCGGCCTGCCCGCGGGCCTGTCGGCCGACGCGGCGCTGGAGGGGCTGTTCACCGCGGGGACCGAGGCCGGTCTGGTCCATGACGGCGTCATCGCGCAATCGGGCCAGCAGGGCGCGGACCTCTGGGCGCTGCGCGAGCATATCCCGCTGGCCAACCGGCACATCGGCGCCATCGCCAGCCATGACATCAGCCTGCCTCTGTCCGAGGTCGCCCGCTTCATCGACGATGCCGGGGCCTGGCTGGCGGGGCAGGGGGACATGCGCGTCAACTGCTTCGGCCATCTGGGCGACGGCAACCTGCATTACAACCTGTTCCCGGCGGCGGGCCGGACCCGCGACGACTACGAAACCATCCGCCGCGACCTGTCACGCAGGCTGCACGAAATGGTCGTGGCGCGGGGCGGGTCGTTCTCGGCCGAACATGGCGTGGGGCGGCTCAAGGCCGCCGATCTGGCGCGGTGGGGCGATCCGGCGCGGCTGGCCGCGATGCGGGCGATCAAGGGGGCGCTGGACCCCCTTGGCATCATGAACCCCGGCGCGGTGCTGGCCTAGGCGCCTTCGAAGTCGCAGAGCGCGTGGACCGGCATGTCCATGCCCTCCAGCACGCGGCGCCCGCCCAGTTCGGGCAGGTCGATGACGAAGGCGCAGCCGATGACTTCGGCGCCAAGACGACGGCACAGCGTGATCGCCGCCGCCGCCGTCCCGCCAGTGGCCAGCAGGTCGTCCACGATCAAGACCTTTTCGCCGGGCTTCAGCGCGTCGTCATGGATCTCCATGATCGCCTCGCCATATTCCAGCTGATAGGCCTCGGAGATGACGGTGCCGGGCAGCTTGCCCTTCTTGCGGATCGGCACAAAGCCGGTGGACAGCTGATGCGCCACCGCGCCGCCCAGGATGAAGCCGCGCGCTTCGAGCCCCACGACCTTGTCGATACGGGTTCCGGCATAGGCGTGCAGGATCTGGTCCACCGCCATGCGAAATCCGCGTGCATCCGCGAACAGCGTGGTCACGTCGCGGAAGATGATCCCCTCATGCGGGAAATCATGGATGGAGCGGACATAGTCCTTGACGGTGCGGCTCATGCAGGGCGGTCCATTTCGAAAAGATCGGTCACCGCGGCATAATCCTTGTATCCCAGACGCGCAATCCAGCCGCCCGCGGCACGCGGATCGAACCGCCCGTCCACGACGCAATCGTCGCGCATGTGGATGCCGGTCACCACGCCGAAGACGGCAAAGTTCGCCTGACCGGCCAGGGGCACGATCTGGGTCATGCGGCATTCCAGCGCTGCCGCGGCACCCGCCACGCGCGGACAGTCGATGGTGGTGCAATCGGCGGCCTCGATCCCCGCGGCCGCGAATTCGCTGGCCCCCGCGGGCAGGGGGGCCGAGGTCGCGTTGACCGCGTCGCGCAGATCGCCCGTGGCGATGTTCACGCAGAAGACGCCCGTCTCGATGATCTGGGCCACGCTGTCCTTGGTGCCGGGCCGGTCGCCCTTGGCGCCGGTCGAGGCGAACATCACCTGCGGCGGGACATAGGCCACGGCGTTGAAGAAGGAATAGGGCGCCAGGTTGTCGCCCTGCGACCCGCGGGTCGAGATCCAGCCGATCGGGCGGGGGGCGATGATCGCGTTGAAGGGATTGTGCGGCAGGCCGTGTCCGGCTTCGGGGCGATAGAACATGGGCGGCCTCCTTGTGGGTTCGGGCGCCAACCTGCCCCGCTTTTTCGCGCGACGCAATGTTTCGCCCGACTTGCACCCGTGCTAAACGCCCGCCCGACAGCAAGGAGGCGCGATGTACGAGATCTGCCCCGAGACGCCCGCCGACGAACCCGAGGTCGAGGGCCTGTACGATCTGTGCTTTGCGCCGGGTCGCACCGCGCTGTCGTCCTATCGCCTGCGCGACGGGGTGCCGCGGGTGGCCGAACTGTGCCTGGTGCTGCGCGATGCGGGCGGTACGCTGGTGGCCGCGATCCGGTTCTGGCCGGTGCGCGTCGACGACCATCCCGTGCTGCTGCTGGGGCCCATCGCCGTGCACCCCACCGCGCAGGGAGAGGGTCTGGGCGGGCTCTTGATGCGCGACAGCCTGACGCGCGCGCGCCGGATGGGGTTCGACCGGGTTCTGCTGGTGGGCGACGCGCCCTATTACAGCCGTTTCGGCTTTCAGCGCCTTGACGATGTGGTGATGCCGCCGCCTACGAACCCCGACCGGGTGCTGGGGCTGGAACTTCGGCCGGATGCATGGGTTAACGTGGCAGGCCCCGTCCAGCGAGAGACCCGGCCCCCCGTAGACCCGCCCGCGCCGGACCCCACGGCTTGCACCCAGGTCGACCCTCCGAAAAGGCCCGCTGATGACAGAACCGAAACCCCTCGTCCTGCCCCCCATCACTGATCCGGCGTTGCACGCCCAGATCGATCGTCTGGCGTTGCGCTATCTGGAGGCCGGGGGTCTGGGCATGCAGATCATGTCCCGCATCGGCAACGGCGCCGAAGGGCTGATCGAACGCCTGCCGGGCTTCGTGCGGTCGCGGCTGGACAGCGTCACGCGGGCCGCGCTGACGCGGGCGTTTGGTGCCGCCAGCCAGTCGCGCAAGGTGGTGCGGGACCGGGGCGATTGGTTCAACCGCATGGCCTCGACCGTTAGCGGTGCGGCGGGCGGGGTCGGCGGTTTCGCGGGCGCGCTGGTCGAACTGCCGTTCACGGTCACGCTGCTGCTGCGCGCCATGCTGGACATCGCCGCCGAGCACGGCCTTGATCCCGAAAGCGAGGAAGTGCGCCTGGAATGCCTGCGCATCTTCGCCGCCGCGGGTCCGATGGCCGATGACGATCAGACCGACTTGGGCATGCTGGCCGCGCGCTTGTCGGTGACCGGCCAGACGGTGCAGAGCATGGTCAGCAAGGTCGCCCCGCGCCTGTCCGTCTCGCTTGGGCAGAAGATGGCGGCGCAGGCGGCGCCGGTTTTCGGCGCGGTGGTCGGCGCGTCCATCAACTATACCTTTGCCCGCTACTATCAGGAACTGGCCCGCGTCCATTTCGGTGTCATGCGCCTGTCCCATGAAACCGGCATTCCGCAGGAGGCCCTGACCGAGGCGCTGCGCCTGTCCATCCAGCGCCAGACGCCCCCCGACCGATCATCGCGCTGACCGCGGGGGGTCCGGGGGGCGGTAGCCCCCCGGCGTCGCGGGACGCAATCACGCCTCCTCGGCGTCCAGTGCCAGGGGCGCGGACGGGGCCGCCAGATCGTCCGTCGTCAACGGCCCTGCGGGACGCGCCAGCCGCGCCTTGGTCACCCAGTACAGCCGCTCCTGCGCCCGGGTGATGGCGACATAGGTCAGCCGCTTCCACAGCTGGACCCCGGCCTCGGACCGGTTCGACCAGGCGGCGGCGCTGATGTCGGGGCCGAACACCTGCACCTCGGGCCACTGGCTGCCCTGCGCCTTGTGGATCGTGACCGCCGCCCCGTGCAGAAAGGCCGCGCCCATCCGCGCCGCAAAGGGGATGAAGGGTTCGTCCTCGTCTGGCATCTCGATCTTGACGATGCTGGCGGCCGACAGGCGCGGGTCCTCGGCCCCGATCACGTGCAGGCGCGAAAAGCCCGGCTTGCGGCCCGGCCCCAGATAGACGACCTGCGCGCCCTTGATCAGGCCGCGCGCCTCCAAGTCGATCCGCTTCTTGCGATGCTTCAACGGCAGCTCCAGCCCGTCGCAGATCAGCGGCTCTCCGGGCAGCAGCGCGTCCCCCGGCGCGCCGAAGGCCGTGCGGAACGCATGGATCAGCCGGATGCGCGTCGCGTTGCGCCAGACCAGGACCGGGCTGCGCGCCATCAGGTCGCTTTCCACCCGCTCGGCCCAGACCACGCGGTCGTCCTTGCGCGCCGCATCGCGGATCATCTGCTCGAAATCGTCAAAGCTCAGCTGATCATCAGCCAAAGCATGGGCCAGGTCCAGAATCGGGTTGTCGTCGGCTTGACGGTGAATGCGGCTCAGCATCAGGCGCTGCGCCGGGGCCAGCTTGTCGAACACCATCTCTCCGGACTGGCCGACCGGGGCCAGCTGGGCGGGGTCGCCGAACAGGACCAGCACGGGAAAGATCTCGCGCAGGTCCTCGAACTGCTTCTCGTCCAGCATCGAGGCCTCGTCGATCAGCCCGACGTCCAGCCCCTCCTCGCGCCTGGTCCAGCCGCGGATGAAATCCGACCCGCGCAACCCGGCCGTGGCCAGCGCCCCGGGGATCGAGGCATGCTGGTCATAGAACGCCTTGGCCCGGTCCAGCGCCGTGTCCGACAGTTCCGCGATGACCGGGCGTTCGGCCGCCCCGGTCAGCCATTCGGCGATCTTCTCGTATTGCGGATCATAGACCGGGGTGTACAGGATCCGATGGATCGTCGTGGCAGGCACGCCGCGCATGCGCAGCACGAACGCCGCCTTGTTCGTCGGCGCCAGGATGGCGACGCTGCGCCGGTCCTTGCGGCGCCGCCCTTCGTAATCTGGGCTGATCAACTCGACCCCCGCCTCCAGCAGGGCCTTGGTAATCTGCGACAGCATCAGCGTCTTGCCCGATCCGGCCTTGCCGATGACCGCCATGACGCGACCTTTTCCCGACTGGGGCGGATGCAGTTCCTCTGCGATGATGTCGATGCCCGCCGCGCCAAAGGTTTCGGCCAGCGCATCCCAGGCATCGGCCTGATCGGGCGAAAGGGTCGGGGCGGGGACGGGACTGTTCATGCCAGACCCTTAGCCTGCCTTCGCGGCCAAGGCAAAGCGCCGCGCAACTTTTCCGCCCCGGGCACCGTGCCTGCGGGCACCCCAACAGGAGAGACGCGATGATCGAGCTGTTCTTCGTCACCTGCCTGCTTGCCGACCCACAGCGCTGCAGCGATCACAGCCTGCTGTTCGAGGAACGGAACGGCCTGTTCACCTGCATGCTGCAGAGCCAGTCCGAGCTTGCGAAATGGGTGGCCACCCATCCGACCGAACAGGTTCGCGAATGGAAATGCCGCCGCGCCGGAGAGGGGGACCGCAAGGTCTGATCCCATGCACCGCCGCGCGGGGGGTCCGGGGGGCGGCAGGCCCCCCGGCACGTCGCGGGACGCAGGTCAGCGCCGGCCGGCCTCCAGCGCATCCTCGAAGGTGCGCAGCCCGGTCCGCGGCGATTGGACCAGCACCGCCATGTTGCCCGGCTTGTGCTGGTTGCGCAGCATCATCATGTGCGCGGCTGGGATCTCGGCCCAGGGGAACACCTCGGACATGCAGGGGTCCAGGCGGCGTTCCAGCATCAGCTTGTTCGCGGCGCTGGCCTGTTTCAGATGCGCGAAATGCGATCCCTGGATGCGCTTCTGATGCATCCACAGGTACCGCACGTCGAAGGTGCAGTTGAACCCGGTCGTGCCCGCGCAGATCACCACCATCCCGCCCTTCTTGCAGACCAGCGTGCTGACCGGGAAGGTCGCCTCGCCCGGATGTTCAAAGACGATGTCGACATTGTTGCCCTTGCCGGTGATGTCCCAGATCGCCGCGCCGAACTTGCGCGCCTCGTTGAACCACTCCTTGTATTCCGGCGTGTTCACCGTAGGCAGCTGCCCCCAGCAGCGGAATTCCTTGCGGTTGATGACCCCTTTCGCGCCCAGCCCCATGACAAAGTCGCGCTTGTCCTCCTCGGAGATCACCCCGATGGCGTTGCCGCCCGCCGCGTTGACCAGCTGGATCGCATAGGAGCCAAGCCCCCCCGACGCGCCCCAGACCAGGACGTTCATGCCCGGCTTCAGCTCGTGCGGCTCGTGCCCGAACAGCATCCGGTACGCCGTGGCCAGCGTCAGCGTATAGCAGGCCGATTCCTCCCAGGTCAGGTGGCGCGGCCGGGGCATCAGCTGCTGGGCCTGCACGCGGGTGAACTGGGCAAAGCTGCCGTCCGGCGTCTCGTATCCCCAGATCCGCTGCGTGGGCGAGAACATCGGGTCGCCGCCGTTGCAATGCTCGTCGTCGCCGTCGTCCTGGTTGCAATGGATGACGACCTCGTCCCCGACCTTCCAGCGCTTGACCTTGTCGCCCACCGCCCAGACGATCCCCGACGCATCCGATCCGGCGATGTGATAGGGTTGCTTGTGCACGTCGAACATGCTGATCGGCTTGCCCAGGCCCGCCCAGATCCCGTTGTAGTTGACGCCCGCCGCCATCACCAGGACCAGCACCTCGTTGCTGTCGATGGCAGGGGTGTCCACGACCTCCAGCTGCATCGCCTGATCGGGCTCTCCCTGCCGTTCGCGGCGGATCGCCCAGGCATGCATGCGCGCAGGCACATGGCCCAGGGGCGGCATCTCGCCCACGGCGTACAGGTCTTTGACCGGGGCGTCGTAGGGCGCGATCGGGGTGGGTGCGTCGAGAGCCATCGTCTTTCTCCTGTCCTGTGCCGCAGTGCAGAATCACCGCGCCGATTTGCCCTGTCCTACGACATGAAAAGCAACAATGCAACTATCAGACACCATTGCGCGCAATAATATGTCGGAATGATCAGAAATGCGCCGCGCTGCGGCGAATTGACGGCGCAGCTTTGTGTCTGTATCGATACTCAGGATGACATTTTCTTGCGAGGGCATGATGGCCGACAAGGACAAACCCTGGCTGTTCCGCACCTATGCGGGCCATTCCACGGCGGCGAAATCCAATGCGCTGTACAGGACGAACCTGTCGCGCGGACAGACCGGCCTGTCGGTGGCCTTCGACCTGCCCACGCAGACCGGTTACGACAGCGATCATATCCTGGCGCGCGGAGAGGTCGGCAAGGTCGGCGTCCCCGTCTGCCATCTGGGCGACATGCGCGCGCTGTTCGACCAGATCCCGCTGGAGCAGATGAACACCTCGATGACGATCAACGCGACCGCGCCGTGGCTTCTGTCGCTGTACATCGCCGTGGCCGAGGAGCAGGGGGCCGATGTCAGCCGCCTGCAGGGCACCGTCCAGAACGACCTGATCAAGGAATACCTGTCGCGCGGTACCTATATCTGTCCGCCCGCGCCGTCGCTGGCGATGATCACCGACATCGCCGCCTATACGCGGCAGCACCTGCCGAAATGGAACCCGATGAACGTCTGCAGCTATCACCTGCAGGAGGCCGGGGCGACGCCGGAACAGGAGCTGGCCTATGCGCTGGCCACAGCCGTGGCCGTGCTGGACGATCTGCGGGACAAGGTGCCCGCCGACAGCTTTCCCGAGATGGTCGGGCGGATCAGCTTCTTCGTGAACGCGGGCATCCGCTTCGTCACCGAGCTGTGCAAGATGCGCGCCTTTACCGAGCTGTGGGACGAGATCACCCGTGACCGCTATGGCATCGCGGATGAGAAATACCGTCGGTTCCGCTATGGCGTGCAGGTCAACAGCCTGGGCCTGACCGAGCAGCAGCCCGAGAACAACGTCTATCGCATCCTGCTGGAGATGCTGGCCGTCACGCTGTCCAAGAACGCCCGCGCCCGTGCGGTGCAGCTGCCCGCCTGGAACGAGGCCCTGGGCCTGCCGCGGCCCTGGGATCAGCAATGGTCGCTGCGGATGCAGCAGATCCTGGCCTATGAGACCGACCTCTTGGAATATGGCGACCTGTTCGACGGCAATCCGGTGATCGCCGCCAAGGTCGAAACCCTCAAGCAGGGCGCGCGGGACGAATTGGCGCTGCTGGACCAGATGGGCGGCGCGATTGCGGCCATCGACTACATGAAGGCGCGGCTGGTCGAATCGAACGCGGCCCGCCTTGGCCGGATCGAGACGAACGAGACGGTCGTGGTCGGCGTCAACCGCTGGCAGCAGGCCGAGCCGTCGCCGCTGACGGCGGGCGATGGCGGCATCATGGTCGTCGACCCCGCGGTCGAGGCCGATCAGGTCGGCCGCCTGATCGCCTGGCGCGCGGAACGCGACGCAATCGCGGTCGAGGCGGCGCTGACGGCGCTGCGCCGCGCCGCGCAGTCGGGCGCGAACATCATGGAGCCGTCCATCGCCGCCGCCCGCGCGGGCGTCACCACCGGCGAATGGGCGGGCGTGATGCGCGCGGTGCATGGCGAATACCGCGGCCCGACGGGGGTGTCGCAGGCGCCCTCGAATCGCACCGAGGGACTGGAGGAGATCCGGGACGCGGTCGATGCGGTCAGCGCCCGGCTGGGGCGGCGGCTGAAGTTCCTGGTGGGCAAGCCGGGCCTGGACGGCCATTCGAACGGCGCCGAACAGATCGCCTTCCGCGCCCGCGACTGCGGCATGGACATCACCTATGAGGGTATCCGCCTGACCCCGGAGGAGATCGTTGCGCGTGCCCGCGAACAGGACGTCCATGTCGTCGGCCTGTCGATCCTGTCGGGCAGCCACCTGCCGCTGATCGAGGATCTGATGGCCCGCATGCAGGCCGCCGGAATGGGCCATGTGCCGGTGATCGTCGGCGGCATCATTCCCGACGACGACGCCGCCCGCCTGACGGCGATGGGCGTGGCACGGGTCTATACGCCCAAGGATTTCCAGCTGAACACGATCATGATGGACATCGTCGGGCTGGTCGCGCCGGGCGCCGCTGCCGCGTGACCGGGCAGGGCGCAGATAACGCGCCCCGTGGGTGAACCGGACGGGCCTTTGGCCGTTGACAGGGCTGCACGACAAAGGCCGGCCCATGACATCCCAGACCCGGCGCAACAGCGCCATCGACCCGTTGCGCATCCTTCTGGCGCTGATGGTCATCGCCCTGCATAGCGGATTTCCCGAGGGCGCGCCTCCGCTGGTCAAGCAGGTGCTGTTCAACGGCCTCTATCGTCTGGCGGTGCCGGTCTTCGCCTTGATCTCGGGGTACTTCTTCCTGTCAGCCATGCGCGGCGGGCGCAGTGGGCCGTATCTGCGCCGCATCCTGGTGTTGTACCTGCTGTGGATGACGATCTATCTGCCGATCTATGGTCCGGACCTGACCGGGGCGGGGCATGCGCTGCAGACGCTGGTGTTCGGCTATTTCCATCTGTGGTTCCTGCCGGGCCTGCTGGTATCGGCGGTGATGGTCATGGTGCTGCGGCGACCGATGCGGATCGCCGTCGCGGCGGCGCTTCTGGCGGGTACGGGGCTGGCCCTGCAACTGCTGGTCCTGACCGGGCAGGCAGAGATCCAGCTGGACCATTATCGCAACGGGGTCTTCACCATCTTTCCGTTCTTCGCGCTTGGCGTTCTGCTGGCGCATGGCTGGGGTTCGGGGCTGCGGCGGTGGGCCATGCCGCTGGCCGGTCTGGCGCTGCTGGCGGTGATGGGGGAAAGCTTGGTCTGGCGGGTGATCGCGGGCGGGGGCTGGGGCGTCGACATGATGCTGTCGCTGCTGGCGGCGGCACCGCTGCTGTTCCTGGCTGCGCAGCAGGTGCAGGGGGCGTGGGACGGCAAGCGCGCGGCCAGCACTGCGGCCTTCGTCTATTTCGTGCATGTCATGATCATGATCTGCGCCAGCCGGTTCGGGCTGGAGGGGGACACCAAGGCGCTGACCGTCATGGCGGTCTGCCTGGCCTTGGCCACCTGGCTGGGGATGGCAGAGCGCCGCCGCGTGCTGGCGTTTTTCACCTGACCCCGGAATGAGAAACGCCGCCCCGAGGGGCGGCGTCTGCGACGTCGATCGTGGCGTGGATCAGAAACCCAGGCCCGCGTATTTCGACTTGAACTTGGTCACGCGGCCGCCGGCATCCATCAGGCGCGACGAACCACCGGTCCAGGCCGGGTGCGAGGTCGGGTCGATGTCCAGCGACATGCTGTCGCCCTCGGCGCCCCAGGTCGAACGGGTCTGGTAGGTGGTCCCGTCCGTCATCTTGACCGAGATCGTGTGGTAATCGGGGTGAATCTCTTTTTTCATGGCGTGACCTCTGCTCAGGCTTTCGCGTCCGACAGCGGACGGTAGTTGGTCTTTTCGACGATACGGGCCGACTTGCCGCGACGATCGCGCAGATAGTACAGCTTGGCGCGACGGACCTTGCCGCGACGAACGACCTCGATCGTGGCGATGTTGGTCGAATACAGCGGGAACACGCGCTCCACGCCTTCGCCGAAGCTGATCTTGCGGACCGTGAAGCTGGCCGCGATGTTCGCGCCGCCACGGCGCGAGATGCAGACGCCTTCGTAGTTCTGGACGCGGGTACGGGTACCCTCGGTCACTTTGTAGCCGACGCGGATGGTGTCGCCGGCCTTGAAGTCGGGAATGGACTTGCCAAGCTCGGCGATCTGCTCGGCTTCGAGTTGTGCGATCAGGTTCATCGCTTTGGTTCCTTGTCATGCTCGCGGTACATCCGCGATTGGTCTGATGCGCCCGAGCGCTGTCGGTCCTTAGCCGGGTCCACATGCGTTTCCGCATATGCCCGCCACAGATCGGGGCGGCGTTCTTGTGTCAGCCTCTCGGCCTCACCGGACCGCCATGCGGCGATGGCTGCGTGATTGCCCGACAACAGCACGGGCGGTATCTCACGGCCATCCCAGAGGGCGGGCTTGGTGAACTGCGGCGCTTCCAGAAGACCCCGGTTGCCGATGGAAAAGGACTCCTCGGCCAGGGAATCATGATTGCCCAGCACGCGCGGTATAAGCCGGACCGTCGCGTCGATCAAGACCTGTGCGGCGATCTCTCCGCCGGTCAGGACATAATCCCCGATGCTGATCTCCTCGATGGCGTGCTTGTCCAGCACGCGCTGGTCGATTCCCTCGAACCGGCCGCAGATCAGCGTGACGCCCGGCCCCTGCGCCAGCGCCCGGGCACGGGCCTGGGTCAGCGGTCTGCCACGCGGCGACATGTAAAGGACGGGCAGGGTCGGCCCCGGTCCCGCCTGCGCCTCGGTCAGGGCCGCGTCCAGCACGTCCGCGCGGATGACCATGCCGGCCCCGCCGCCCGCGGGCGTGTCGTCGACATTGCGATGCCGGCCCATGCCGAAATCGCGAAGGCCGATGGTGCGCAGGTTCCACAAGCCCTGCGCCAGCGCCTTGCCGGTCAGGGACAGGCCCAGGATGCCGGGAAAGGCTTCGGGGAACAGCGTGACGATCCGCGCGGTCCATGCGCCCGCCACCTGCGGTTCCGCCATCAGCTCGCGCGGGCGCAGGCTGGGACGGGCGGTCAGGCGGCCATGCGACTTGGGACTGGGCGCGTCGCTCATTCGTCGTCGCCGGGCGGGTCCACCACGATGCGACGCGCGGCCAGATCGACGGTCGGCACGACGGCACGGGTAAAGGGCAGCATCAGCACCTGCGTGCCGCCCACCACCTCGATGATGTCGCCGGCGCCGTGATCGTACAGCGCACGCACCCGGCCCAGGGATTTGCCGCCGGTATCGACGACCTCCAGCCCGATCAGGTCGGCATGATAGAATTCGTCATCCGGCAGCGCGGGCAGGGCACTGCGCGGGGCCCACAGGGTCACGCCGCGCAGGGCGTCGGCATCCTCCTTGGTGGCGATGCCCTTGATGCGCGCACCCAGGGCCCCCGTCACCTCGCGCGTCAGCGACACCTCGAACCGGCGGGTGCCGTCCTCGGACGTCAGGGGGGAATAGGTCGCGATATCGGCAGGGTCCGAGCAGAAGCTTTTCAGCCGCACCTCTCCGTGGACCCCGAAAGCCCCCGCGATGGCGCCGACGCAGATGCGGTCTTCGGTCATGTCACACCCTTGCAATAAAGGACTGGCGGGGTTTCCCCCGCCAGCGTCAGATCACTCGGCTTCGGCGGGCGCCGCGGCCTTCTTGGCGCGCTCGTCGGCGCGGGCCTTGGCTTTCTTGCCGGGCTCTGCCTTCTTCATGTTCTTGCGCTCGGCCTTTTCCTTGACGCCCGCGGCTTCCAGGAAGCGTGCGACGCGGTCGGTCGGCTGCGCGCCGTGGCTCAGCCAGTACTGGATGCGCTCGACGTCCATCTTGACGCGGTCTTCGCTGTCCTTGGCCAGCAGCGGGTTGTAGGTGCCCAGCTTCTCGATGAAGCGGCCGTCGCGCGGCATGCGCGAATCGGACGCGACGATGGCGTAATGCGGGCGCTTCTTGCTGCCACCACGGGCCAGGCGGATCTTCATGGACATCAGATAGTCTCCTTGGGTTGTCGTCCGGTCAGGACTGATAATGTTCGTGGTGCCGAATGACTTCGGCGATCACGAAGGTCAGGAATTTGCGCGCGAATTCCGGGTCAAGATCGGCCTCGCGCGCGAGGCGTTCCAGGCGTTCGATCTGGCTTGCCTCGCGCGAGGGATCGGACGGCGGAAGGTCGTGCCGGGCCTTCAGGCGGCCGACGGACTGGGTGTGCTTGAAGCGTTCGGCCAGCGTATAGACCAGGATGGCGTCAAGCCGGTCGATGCTGGCACGGTGGTCGCGCAGCAGGTCGGCCGCGCGGGTGGTTGCGTCGGTCATGCGGCCTCCGGGCTGTGACGATAGACGAGGCAGGGCTTGTCGAAGACTGGCTGCCGCGCGCCGCGGTCGCGCACCGCGCCAAGCCGTTCGGCCAGCGCGATCGACCGGGCATTGTCCGGGTCGATATAGCTGACGGCCGTGGTCCAGCCCAGGTCGCGGAACGCATGCGCGCGCACCGCACGGGCGGCCTCGGCGACATAGCCGCGGCCTTCGGCGGCCCGCGACCAGACGGTCCAGCCCAGCTCATGCTCGGGCCAGCCGTCGGGGTACCACGGGCCGGTCATGCCCAGGGGCGTGTCGTCGCCCTTGAGGCAGAACACGAACATCCCGAAACCGCGCATCACCCAATGGCCGGTCAGGTGGCCGAAGGCCCGCCAATAGGCGCCAGGCTTGGGTTCGGGCGAACCGCCGCCCACGAATTGCGCGCGATCCGACTGATAGAAGCTGCGCCAATGCGGCCAGTCGCTGCCCAGGGGCGCGCGCAGGGTCAGCCGTTCCGTCTCCAGAACCGGGGTGGGGGACAGCGTGATCATTTCTTGCCGAACAATCCGCCCAAGCCGGCAGGCAGGCCCGCGCGGCCCAACTGGCCGCCCAGGCCCTTGGGATCGGCCAGCATTTTCTGGGCCTCGGCCATCTTGGCGGGGTCCAGGTTCTCCATGTCGGGCAGGCCGCCGCCCTTGCCGGTCATGGCGCGCATGGCCTGCTTCATCAGCCCGCCCTTGCCCATCTTGCCCAGCTTCTTCATCGTGTCGGCCATCTGCTTCTGCATCTTCAGCAGCTTGTTCAGGTCTGACACGTCCAGACCCGCACCGGCAGCAATGCGCTTTTTCCGGCTGGCCTGCAGCAGGTCGGGATTGGCCCGTTCCTTCTTGGTCATCGAATTGATCAGGGCGATCTGGTGGCGGACGACCTTGTCGTCATAGCCCGCGGCCTCGGCCTGCTTGGCCATCTTGGCCATGCCGGGCATCATCCCCATGACCGAGGACATGCCGCCCATCTTCTGCATCTGCTCCAGCTGGCCGCGCAGGTCGTTCATGTTGAAGAGGCCCTTCTGGAACCGCTTCATCATGCGTTCGGCCTGCTCGACCTCCAGCACCTGCTGGGCCTTCTCGACCAGGGCCACGATGTCGCCCATGCCCAGGATGCGGCCCGCGACGCGGCTGGCGTCAAAGGTCTCCAGCGCGTCCATCTTCTCGCCCAGACCCACGAAGCGGATCGGCTTGCCGGTCACGGCGCGCATCGACAGGGCCGCACCGCCACGCCCGTCGCCGTCCATCCGGGTCAGGACCACGCCGGTGACGCCGACCTTGGCGTCGAACTCGGTCGCGACGTTCACGGCGTCCTGGCCGGTCAGGCCGTCGACGACCAGCAGCGTCTCGCGCGGGTTCGCGATGTCGCGGACCTGCTGGACCTGGGTCATCAGCGCCTCGTCGATATGCAGGCGGCCGGCGGTGTCCAGCATCACCACGTCATAACCGCCAAGCGAGGCCTGCGTCTTGGCGCGCTGCGCGATCTGCACGGCGGTCTGGCCCATCACGATGGGCAGCGTGTCGACGCCGATCTGCTGGCCCAGGATGGCCAGCTGCTCCATCGCGGCGGGGCGGTTGGTGTCCAGGGACGCCATCAGCACGCGCTTCTTCTCGCGGTCCTTCAGGCGCAGGGCCAGTTTCGCGGTGGTGGTGGTCTTGCCCGAACCCTGCAGGCCGACCATCAGGATGGCGGCGGGCGGGTTGTCGATGCGCAGCGCCTCGGGGGCGTCGTCGCCCTGCAGGACCTTGATCAGCTCGTCATGGACGATCTTCACGACCTGCTGGCCGGGGCTGACCGATTTCGTGACCGCAGCGCCGGTGGCCTTGGCCGTGACGGCCTTGACGAAGTTGCGCGCCACCGGCAGCGAGACGTCCGCCTCCAGCAGGGCCACGCGCACCTCGCGCATGGCGGCGGTGACGTCCTCCTCGGACAGGGCGCCCTGCTTGGTCAGCCGGTCGAAGACGCCGCCCAGGCGATCGGAAAGGTTCTCGAACATGGCCGGGCCTCCTATGGCTCCAAATCGGTTTAGCCCCCGTGGGCGCAACGCGCTGACGGGGGGCGATCCCCGCATCTGGCGCAGGGACCGGAAGGCTGTGCTTCCGGGAATCCGGGGTCTTGTACAGGGCAGGGGGGGTCCTGTCAACGCAGGCCCGGTCGGATCACGGGGTCGCGACGTTGACCGGCAGAACGAAGCTGGCGCTGCCCCGCGGCATGTCGTCCGCTAAGGGCGGCATCCGGGGCATGTCCATGATTCTGTTGCGCAGGGCATGATCCATCAGCGGGTTGCCCGAGGACTGCGTGGTCCGCACGTCGATGATCATGCCGTCCTGGGCCACGACGATGACGAATTGGGCGGAGTTGGTCGCGCTGACGGTCGCCGCTTGCAGAAGGGCCACATGGCTTTGGCGGGCGGTAGTGTCGCGCAGCAGCTTGGTCCATTCGATCATGTCACGGGGGCGGTGCGTGGCGATTTCGTTGACCGCGGTCTGCGCCACGGCCGGGGTGTAAAAAACCGCCAGCCCTGTCAGCAGGGAGGCGGTCGCAATCGTGAAACGCATGGCGGCAATGTCCCCGAAGGATGCAATGCCGCCATATGAGGATGGGGTGAACCTGAGCAACAGCGCAGCCGGTCAGGCCGCGATCTGCTCCAGCGCCTGTTGCGCGCGTGCCATGCCGGCCTCGCGGTCCATGGCAAGGCCGTCGGCGGCCACGAAGGTCACGTCGGTGATGCCCAAGAACCCCAGCATGTGGCGCAGATAGCCCGACGCGTGGTCAAGGTCCGAACCCATCGGCGTGCCTGCGGCGGTATAGGCCACGAAGGCGCGCTTGCCCGTCAGCAGGCCCTCGGGGCCCTCGGCGGTATAGCGGAAGCTGACACCGGCGCGGGCGATCTGGTCCAGCCAGGTCTTCAGCTGCGACGGCAGGAAGAAGTTGTAGACCGGCAGCCCGATCACCAGCGTGTCGGCGGCCTGAACCTCGGCCAGCAGCGCGTTCGAGGTGTCGATCTGCGCCTGCTGCTGCGGGGTCGGATCGTCGGTGCCCACGCGCACGGCCTTGAACCATGCGGTGTCGATGGCGGGGACGCCCGTGCTGAGATCGCGATAGGTCACCGTCGCGTCGGGATTGGCGGCGGTCAGGCGGGCCAGGATGTCGGCGGTCAGCTGGCGCGAGACCGAGGCGTCGGCGGTGATGGCGCTGTCGAGATGCAGGATGTTCATGGCAAGCTCCCAGAGAGTTGTTTCTGCGTTGCAGCAGATTTAGGTCTATGCACCTGCGAACGTAAGGGGGATAACTGCGCATTCACTGTGCGGGGATGCACATGCAGATCGAATCGTGGGACGATATCCGCGTGGCACTGGCCGTGGCGCGCACCGGAACGGTCAGCGGGGCGGCCGCCGATCTTGGCGTGCACCACGCCACGGTGATCCGCCGCATCGACGCGCTGGAATCGGCCCTGCGCGCCCGGTTGTTCCAACGCCACACCCGCGGCTATGCCCTGACCGAGGCGGGGCGCACCCTGCTGGATGCGGCGGGGGCCGCGGATGAACGCTTTGCCCAGATGGCCGCGCAGATCGCCGGCGCCGGAGAGCGGATCGAGGGAGAGCTGGTCGTGACCTCGCTGCCGGAACTGGTGGATCTGGTCATGCCGCGGCTGATCGCGCTGATGGCGCGCCATCCCGACCTGCGCCTGACCTATGCCACGGACGCGCGCCTGTTCCGGCTGGGCGCCGGAGAGGCGCATGTGGCCATCCGCGGCGGGGCCGAACCGACCGAGCCCGACTATGTCGTGCGTGCGATGGGGCGGATGGGGCATGTGATGTATGCCGCGGCCTCGTACCTGGACCGGCACGGGCCGGTCGACGATCCGCGTGACCACCGTTTTGCCCTGCCGGGACCAGAGGCGCGCGGCGCGCCCTACATGCGCTGGCTGCAGGACCGCATCGGCCCCGAGAACATCCTGGTCACCGCCAACGAGGCCACTGCGCGCGAGGCGGTGATCCGCGCCGGGCTGGCGGTCGGTGCCTTGCCCGACAGCCTGGCGCATGGCCTTCTGCCGGCGCTGAGCCTGCCGGAATGGGATTCCAACCTGTGGCTGGTCACCCATGTCGACCTGCATCGCACCCCGAAGGTCCAGGCCGCGCTGGCGGCGCTGCGCGACGGCTGAGCCCTTTCCCTCGGCCCCGGCTTGGGGCAGCGTGCGCCGCAGGAGGACCCATGACCCATTCCCGCCCATTGCCAGACCGGACCGTCCGATGATCACCGCGCGGATGAGCGCATCCGACTGGGGCCTTCTGCTGCTGCTGTCACTGATCTGGGGCGGGTCGTTCTTTCTGATCGCGCTGATCGTGGGGCATATGCCGGTCCTGTGGGTGGTGGCATTGCGCGTGATGATCGCCGCTGCGGTCCTGTGGGCCATCGTGCTGGCGACCGGGCGGGCACTGCCGCGCGGGGCGGAGCTGTGGGGCGCGTTCCTGGTGATGGGCGTCCTGAACAACGCCATCCCCTTTGGGCTGATCGTCTGGGCGCAGGGGTTCATCCCGGCAGGGCTGGCGTCCATCCTGAACGCGACGACGCCGCTGTTCACGGTGCTGGTCTCGACCTTGGTGCTGGCGGATGAACGCGCGGGACTGATGCGCCTGGCCGGGGTCGCCCTGGGCCTGGGGGGTGTCGCGGTGATGATCGGCGTGGACGAACTGGCCGGTCACGGCCATGGCGTGCTGCCGCAACTGGCGATGCTGGGCGCCGCGATCAGCTATGCCTGGGCCGCGGCCTTTGGACGGCGGTTTCGTGCACAGGGCGTTGACCCGCTGGTCACGGCGGCGGGTATGGTGTCGGGCACCAGCGTCGTGCTGCTGCCGCTGGCATTGGCGCATGACGGGCTGCCGCCGGCGGCTTCTGCCCAGGTCTGGCTGGCGATCAGCCTGCTGGGGCTGGTCTGCACGGGGCTGGCCTATGTGCTGTTCTTTCGCATCCTGGGCCGGGCGGGGGCCACGAACATCTCTCTGGTGACGTTCCTGGTGCCGGTGTCGGCGATCCTGCTTGGCTGGCTGTTCCTGGACGAGGTTCTGGGCCTGCCGCAACTGCTGGGCATGGCGGTCATCGGGCTTGGGCTGGCGATGATCGACGGACGGCTGCTGCGGCGCTAGGACTGCCGGGGCGGCTTTCCATCCGGCGGCGCGGTCGCTAGGTTTCCCGTCGGGACAGGACAAGAGGCTGCTTGTGGCGCATATCATCGTGGTCGGAAACGAAAAGGGCGGCTCGGGCAAGTCGACCACCTCGATGCATGTGGCGACCGCGCTGGCGCGGATGGGGCACCGGGTCGGTGGGCTGGACCTGGACGTCCGCCAGCGCAGCTTTGGCCGCTATCTGGAGAATCGCGCCGCCTTCCTGGTGCGCAAGGGGCTGGACCTGCCCATGCCCGTGCTGGCGCCGCTGGGCGAGGGCGCCGATCCCCTGACGCCCGCCCTGCGGCAGCTGGAGGAGACGTGCGATTTCATCCTGCTGGACTGCCCCGGGTCGCACACCAAGCTGAGCCAGATGGCGCATACGGTCGCCGATACGCTGATCACGCCCCTGAACGACAGTTTCGTCGATTTCGACCTGCTGGCGCGCCTGTCGCCCGACGGTGACGTGCTTGGTCCCTCTATCTATGCCGAGATGGTGTGGGGCGCACGCCAGCTGCGCGCGCAGGCCGGGGCAGGGCCCATCGACTGGCTGGTGCTGAGAAACCGCCTGGGCAGCCAGCAGATGCACAACAAGCGCAAGGTCGGCGGCGCGCTGGCCGACCTGTCCAAGCGGATCGGGTTTCGGGTGGCGCCCGGATTTTCGGAACGCGTGATCTTTCGCGAGCTGTTTCCGAACGGGCTGACCCTGCTGGATCTGAAGGATGTCGGCACCGAGGCCATGAGCATGTCCCAGATCGCCGCGCGGCAGGAGTTGCGCGACCTGATCAACGAACTGCGCCTTCCGGGCGTCACCGTCACGTTCTGACAACGAAAGACGGCGGGCCGATGGCCCGCCGTTTGTTCCGTCCGGTGGCTGGATCAGGCCAGCATGCCCATCGGGTTTTCCAGATGGGCGACGATCGCCTCCAGCAGCTGCGCGCCCATGGCGCCGTCGATCACCCGGTGGTCCACCGACAGCGTCATCGACATGACGTTGCGCACCACGACCTCGCCCTTTTCGACGACCGGGGTCGGGATGCCCGCACCCACGGCCAGGATCGCGCCATGCGGCGGGTTGATGACCGCGTCGAAGTTCTCGATGCCGAACATGCCCAGGTTGCTGATCGCGAAGCTGCCGCCCTGGTATTCATGGGGGGCCAGCTTCTTGGACTTGGCGCGCGCGGCCAGATCCTTCATCTGCGCCGACAGCGCCGACAGGGTCTTCTGATGTGCGTCCTTCAGCACGGGCGTGAACAGCCCGCCCTCGATGGCCACGGCCACGGCGACGTCCGACGGTTTCAGCTTGAGGATGCGATCCCCCGCCCAGACCGCGTTCGCGTCAGGCACCTGCTGCAGCGCCAGGGCGCTGGCCTTGATGATGAAGTCGTTGACCGACAGCTTGACGCCACGGCTCTCCAGCTGCTTGTTCAGCGTGGCCCGGAACTCCATCAGCGCATCCAGCTTGGCCGAGCGGCGCAGATAGAAATGCGGGATGGTCTGCTTGGCTTCGGACAGGCGGGCGGCGATGGTGCGGCGCATGCCGTCCAGCGCGACCTCCTCGGTCTCGCGGTCGGCATACATCTTCAGCACAGCGTCGGTCGACAGACCCTTGGGGGCCTGGGCCGGGGCTGCGGCTGCCGCGGGGGCCGCCTTCGCCTCGGGCTGGGCCGCAGCCGACGCGGAGGGCTTGGCGTCACCTGCCTTGGCGTTCTCGACATCAGCCTTGACGATGCGGCCACGGGGGCCGCTGCCTTGGATCTGCGACAGGTCCAGACCCTTGTCCTTGGCGATGCGCCGCGCCAAGGGCGAGGCGAACACCCGGTTGCCCTTGGGTGCGTCGGCCTTGGCATCGCCGGCGACCGGCGCGCCGATCGGGCCGCCATAGCCCTTCTCAGCCGGTTCGGGCTCGGCATCCGCCTTGGGCTTGGGCTCTTCCTTGGCCTTGGGCGCGCTGATGTCGCCCGCCTCCTCGCCGTCCTCCAGCAAGACCGCGATGGCGGTGTTGACCTTGACCGCCGAGGTGCCCTCGGCGATCAGGATCTTGCCGATGCGGCCTTCGTCGACGGCCTCGAACTCCATCGTGGCCTTGTCGGTCTCGATCTCGGCGATGACGTCGCCGGACTTGACCTCGTCGCCTTCCTTGACCAGCCACTTGGCCAGCGTGCCCTCCTCCATCGTCGGGGAGAGGGCGGGCATCAGGATTTCCGTGGGCATCGCGCAGCTCCCTTACTTGTAGGTGACTTTTTTCACGGCTTCGACGATCTCGGCGGGCGTGATCAGCGCGTGCTTTTCCAGGTTGGCGGCATAGGGCATCGGCACGTCCTTGCCGGTGCAGTTGATGACGGGCGCGTCCAGATAGTCGAACGCGTTCTCCATCAGATAGGCCGAGATGTGGTTGCCGATGGCGCCCACGGGGAAGCCCTCCTCGACGGTCACGCAGCGGTTGGTCCGCTTGACCGATTCCAGGATCGCGTCATAGTCCAGCGGCCGCAGGGTGCGCAGGTCGATCACGTCGGCCTCGATGCCCTCCTCGGCCAGCTTGGCCGCGGCCTCCAGCGCATGCGCCACACCGATGCCGAAGCTGACCAGCGTCACGTCGTCGCCCGACCGGACCGTGTTGGCCTTGCCGAAGGGAATGGTGAAGTCCTCAAGGTCCGGCACCTCGAAGCTGCGGCCATACAGGATCTCGTTCTCCAGGAAGATGACCGGGTTGTTGTCGCGGATCGCCTGCTTCATCAGGCCCTTCGCGTCGGCGGCCGAATAGGGCATCACGACCTTGAGGCCCGGAATGGCCGCGTACCATGCGGCATAGTCCTGGCTGTGCTGCGCGCCCACGCGGGCGGCGGCGCCGTTCGGGCCGCGGAACACGATCGGACAGCCCATCTGGCCCCCCGACATGTACAGCGTCTTTGCGGCCGAGTTGATGATGTGGTCGATCGCCTGCATGGCAAAGTTGAAGGTCATGAACTCGACGATCGGGCGCAGGCCGGCCAGGGCCGCCCCCGTGCCGATGCCGGCAAAGCCGATCTCGGAGATGGGCGTATCCACGACGCGGCGGGGGCCGAACCGCTCCAGCAGGCCTTGGCTGATCTTGTAGGCGCCCTGGTATTCGCCCACTTCCTCGCCCATCAGGAAGACGGTCTCGTCGCGGTCCATCTCTTCGGCCATGGCCTCGCGCAGGGCTTCCCGCACGGTCATGGTCTTCATCTTGGTGCCCTCGGGCCAGTCGGGGCTGCGCGGCTTGGGCTGCGGGGTCACGACCTCCTCGATGGCGGATTCGCCGGGCTGGGCGCCGTCATCCTTCTTGGGGGCTTCGGCCGGCTTGGCCTCGGCTTTGGGGGCAGGGGCCGCGTCGGCGTCCTCTCCCTCCTCGACCAGCACCGCGATGGGGGTGTTCACGGCGACGCCCTGGGTGCCCTCGGCCACCAGCAGCTTGCCCATGATCCCCTCGTCGACGGCCTCGAACTCCATCGTGGCCTTGTCGGTCTCGATCTCGGCGATGACGTCGCCGGATTTCACCGCGTCGCCCTCTTTCTTCAGCCATTTCGCCAGCGTGCCTTCCTCCATCGTGGGGGACAGGGCGGGCATCAGGATTTCAATTGCCATGTGACGGTCCCCCTCAGGCGTTCTCTTCGGCGCTGCCCTGGGGCAGTTCGTCGGCATAGATGTCGGTCCACAGCTCGGCCAGGTGGGGCTCGGGGCTGTCCTTGGCGAATTCCGCGGAATCGTTGACGATGTCCTTGATTTCCTTGTCCAGCGCCTTGAGGTCCTCCTCGGTCGCGTGCTTGCCGGTCAGCAGCATCTCACGGATGTTCTCGATCGGGTCACGCTCGTCGCGCATCTTCTGGACCTCCTCGCGGGTCCGGTACTTGGCCGGGTCCGACATCGAGTGCCCGCGATAGCGATAGGTCATGACCTCCAGGATGTAGGGGCCCTTGCCGGCGCGGCAATGCGCCACGGCCTTTTCGCCCGCCGCCTTGACCGCCAGCACGTCCATGCCGTCGACCTGTTCGCCGGGGATGCCGAAGGCCTCTCCGCGACCGAAGAAGGTCGTCGATTTCGTCGAGCGCTTGACCGACATGCCCATGGCATACTGGTTGTTCTCGATCACGAAGACGACCGGCAGGTCCCACAGCTCGGCCATGTTGTAGGTCTCGTAGACCTGGCCCTGGTTCGCCGCACCATCGCCGAAATAGGTGAAGGTGACGTTGTCGTTGCCCAGATACTTGTCCGCAAAGGCCAGGCCCGCGCCAAGTGGCACCTGCGCCGCGACGATGCCGTGGCCGCCATAGAAGTGCTTTTCGCGGCTGAACATGTGCATGCTGCCGCCCTTGCCCTTGGAATAGCCGTCCTGACGCCCGGTCAGCTCGGCCATGACGCCGCGCGCCTCCATCCCGCAGGCCAGCATGTGACCGTGGTCACGATAGCTGGTGATGCGCTTGTCGCCGTCCTTGGCGCAGGCCTCCAGACCCACCACGACGGCCTCCTGGCCGATATACAGGTGGCAGAACCCGCCGATCAGGCCCATGCCGTACAGCTGGCCGGCCTTCTCCTCGAATCGGCGGATCAGCAGCATGTCGCGATAGTATTTCAGCAACTCTTCCTTCGACGTGTTCGAAGGAGCCTCCTGCTGGGGGCTTGGTTTTCTGGCCATGCGGCGTGTCCTCCTGGAAGCGTGGCGGATAGTTCAGCGTTAAACTATCCGTAGCGCATCACCGACAGCCGTGCAATCCCGGCCCTAGCGCAGGAGAATCTCGTCCGCGCGCAGCAGGCCCAGCACCTCGCGGGCGCGTTCGTCCAAGAGGTCCAGGTCCAGATAATCGTCCGACAGGCGGCGGGTCAGGTTCTGCATGCGGGTCACATCGGCCTGCAGCAGGTCGCGGGCCTCGCGCAGATCCTCGGTCTCGGCCTGGATCTGGATCCGGCGCAGGATGCCCGACGGGCCCTGCACCGCGGCATAGGCGAAATACAGACCGACCAGGACGGTCAGAACCAGGAACACGGTGGCGCCGATGGACAGACGTTGAGGCATGGCAGGGAATCCTTGTGGCCGGGCCGATCATGGCACAGCGCAATCGGCGGGGGAATCCCCGTCAGGCGCGCTCGCGGAACGTCGCCTCGATCTGGCGGGCGTGCTCGGCCAGACCCCAGGGGGCGTTGAGCACGAACATGCCCGATCCGATCATCGAATGGCCTGGACGGGCAGGGGGAAACGACACCTCGGACAGCAGGGCATCGGGGAAATCGCTGACCAGCTGTGCGGTCATGCCCATGTGGCGGTGATCGGTCAGGATCGGATACCACAGCGCGATGACGCCCACGTTCCACTTGCGCGCGATCAGGCCGATCTGGCGCGGGATCGCGGCATAGTCTGCCTTGACCTCATAGCTGGGGTCGATCAGCAGCAGGCCCCGGCGCGGATCGGGCGGGCAGACCGCCTGCGCCATCGCGAACCCGTCCTGTTGGTGCAGGGTGGCAAAGCCCGCCACGCGGCGCAGGGCCTGAAATTCCGCGGGGTGCAGTTCGGCCAGATGGGCCTTGTCCTCGTGTCGCAGGAAATGCCCCGCGATCAGCGGTGAACCTGGATAGGCCTGCCCGCCCCGCAGGTCGCGCACGGCCCGCAGCGCCTGCATCAGCGGGTGATCCTGCGGCAGCCAGTGTTCGACCGTGGCGCGGGCAATGCCCTGCGCGGCCTCCTGCGTCTTCTGCGCCTCGGCGCCGGTCAGGTCATAAAGGCCACGACCCGCATGGGTTTCCAGATAGGAAAGCGGCTTGTCCTTGCGGGTCAGGTAGTCCAGCGCGACCGCCAGCAACGCGTGCTTGTGCAGGTCGGCCAGGTTCCCGGCATGATAGGCATGTTGATAGCTGAGCATCCACCAGCCTTAGCGTGGGCGCACGGCGGGGAAAAGGCGTCAATCGGCGCGGCGCAGTTCTGACCGGCCCTTCAGCACCTGGTCACCGTCTTCCTGTTCGATCAGGTAGGCGGGATCGTCCTTGGACGCCTTTCGGCTGATCTTGCTGCCCTTGATCGTCCGTTCGACGTCATCGGTGAAGATGTCGGTGATCTTTCCGGTCGCCTTGTGGCCCGACCAGTCCCATTCCACCTTGGTGCCCTTGCGCAGAATCATGCGGCCTCCGACTGCGTGTCGGGGGCAATGCGTCATGGGGGCGATGGGTTCCGGAGGAAGGGCGCGGCGACCTCCAGGGAGGAGGAGGGAGGTCGCCGCTGAACGCTGGCCCAGGGAGGAGGAGGGGCCGCGTATGGGTCGCGGTTCCGGCCAGGGAGGAGGAGAGGCCATCACCGCTTACGACAGGGCAGGGAGGAGGAGAGCCCGTCGTATCCGTGTGCCGCAATCGAGGCGGCTATGAAGGCGCGGCGACCTCCAGGGAGGAGGAGGGAGGTCGCCGCTGAACGCTGGCCCAGGGAGGAGGAGGGGCCGCGTATGGGGTGCGGTAGGGCCAGGGAGGAGGAGAGGCCGTACCGCGAACGCCGGGTCCGGGAGGGAGGAGGAGAGGACCGGGCGTATCAGCGTGCCGCGAATGGGGCGGCTATGAAACTTTTTGCGGCGACCCCTGGGAGGGAGGAGTGGGGCCGCCGCCTGGCACGTGAACCCGGGGAGGAGGATCGGGTTCCAGTGCGTCTTTTGGGCGGCACCCTCCAGGGAGGAGAGGAGGATGCCGCCGGTCCCGGACCCAGGGAGGAGGAGAGGGCCGGGAATGCGAATTCTTGGTGTCCCAGGATTACTGGGCCGAACCCCATGCCGCTTCGTGCGCCAGGCGGGTGATCATCGAGCGGCTGATGCCCAGATCGTCCAGATCGCGGGTGGTCAGGGCATTCAGTTCGCGCACGGTCTGGCGGTAAACGGCGCGGCGGGCGCGGTTTTCCTGCATCCGCTGGATCGCGCTCAGCAGGCGGCCACGCAGGCCGGCGTCGGCGGTGGCGTTGTGTGCTTGGGCGATAACAGCCATGGTCGTATCCTTTCGGTTCATCTCGTCTGCGCCGTTCCCGGATTGGCCCGGCGTTTCGTTGAGTTGAAGATGGCCCCATCGACGGCGTTTCACAACGGATGGTTTCGTAATGCTGCCATGCAGCAATTGCATAGCCAAGGCTGACCTATTGCCTTCTTTAACGATGAATTAACGACATAAAATTGACACGATACATCTGTTAGCGATCACGCCGCGGGCGCAAAAATCACCTGTTTGAAAGCGGTTAGCGCCGTGCGGTACGGATTGTCGCAGGGGGTGTTGAGGGTCCCGTCTCTATGCTTCATGCTGCCGGGCGAACAAAGACACAGGTCCCTCACATGCCCGTCACACGCGAAACGATCCTTACGGCAATCTCGGATATTGCCCTTCCGCAGGGAGGGACGCTGGGTCAGGCCGACCTGATCCGCGCGCTGACCATCGACCAGGATACGGTGCGATTCGTGCTGGAGGTCGAGAATGCGGCCACCGCGCAGGCCATGGCCCCGGTCGAGGCCGAGGCCCGTGCCCGGCTGGAACGTATCCCCGGTGTGGCCAAGGTCCAGATCGTCATGACCGCCCCCGCCAAGCCCGCGCCGCCCAAGGCCGTATCCGGGCAGGGCGCCGCCCCGTCCCTGAAGATCGGCGGGCATCCCACGCCCCAGGCCGGTCCGCAGGCGATTCCCGGCGTGCGCCACATCATCGCCGTCGGATCCGGCAAGGGCGGTGTCGGGAAATCCACCGTCACCTCGAACCTTGCCGTCGCCCTGGCGCGCGCGGGGCGCAAGGTCGGCCTGCTGGATGCCGACATTTATGGCCCCTCGCAGCCGCGCATGATGGGCGTCTCGGGCCGGCCTGCCAGCCCGGATGGACAGCGGATCGATCCGATGCATGCGCATGGCGTCACCGTCATGTCGATCGGACTGATGCTGAAGGAGGGCGAGGCACTGGTCTGGCGCGGCCCGATGCTGATGGGCGCGCTGCAGCAGCTGTTGCAGCAGGTGAACTGGGGCGAACTGGACGTCCTGCTGATCGACCTGCCGCCCGGCACGGGCGACGTGCAGCTGTCGCTGTGCCAGAAGGCCCCCGTCACGGGTGCGATCATCGTGTCCACGCCGCAGGACGTGGCGCTGCTGGACGCGCGTCGTGCGATCGACATGTTCGGCAAGCTGAAGACACCGGTCCTGGGCCTGGTCGAGAACATGTCGACCTATATCTGTCCCAAATGCGGGCACGAGGCGCATCTGTTCGGCCATGGCGGCGTCGCGGCCGAGGCCGAGGCGCTGAACTTGCCGTTCCTGGGCGCCCTGCCGCTGGAGCTGGAGGTCCGGCTGGCCGGCGATTCGGGACGACCGGTGGCCCTGGGCGATGGTGCCGTGTCCGAGGCCTATGCCCGCCTGGCCGACCGTCTGGTGCAGGGCGGCATCGCCTGATCGGCGCGAAATCCGGGCTTGCTTTGGGAATGCACGGGACGGTTGGGAAATTGCGGGAAGTGAGGCTCAAATGACCTCTCGATTTCGTGATCGTCCGTGATCTGTTCCAAAAGTTTTGCAAGGCTGCCCGGATTTTCGACTTGCAGGGCTTTGAACTGTGGTGAAATGGACCCAGTGACCGGCAAAATGCGTTTGTTACTCGCCTTCTAGATGTAGTGTGGCTTTCGCGTCACGCCACCAAACTTTGCCGCATCACTGCCGCTTCTGCGGCATTTTTTGATTCGGGCTGAGGCAAAAGCTGCGGCGGAATGCGGCTGGTGGCCCAAGAATACCGTTGCTTCCCATGAAATCCCATGTCACAACCGGATCACGAAAACGGGCAGTTCAAGGGGCGCCAAGACCCCGGACAGGCGAAGCAGACTTCATACAGGCAACCGTTTTCCAACATAGCCGGCCCGCGTCCGCGAGCAGCACCTCCCCCAGGTGGCGTGCGACGGGTCGGCAACCAACCCCGCAAAGGGGCCCGGGTAAATCGGGAACGAGGGCGGCGGATCGGGCAGTGGCAGCGGCCCGATCCGCCCTTTCTCTTTCGGACGTCCCGAAAGAGCAGGACAGTGAGGGCGGGCCCAGGTGGCGCGGAAGTTCAGAGGCACCGAAACCGTCAAGGTCGATGGCAAGGGACGGATGTCGATCCCGGCCCGGCTGCGCCGCGTGTTCGATGCCGGCGACCCGTCATTCTCGGGAACGAACACCGGGCGCACGCAGCTTGTGGCGGTCTATGGCCCTGACTGGTGGAACTGGCTGGAGCTGTACACCATCGAGGCCATCGAGCAGATCGACGAGCAGATCGACCGCCTGACCCGCGGCAGCCAGGAGCGCCGCTGGCTGGAGCTGCTGATGAACGGACAGTCCACCGACCTTGAGATCGACCGCGAGGGCCGCCTGGTCCTGCCCGCAAAGCTGCGCGACAGGCTGGGCTTTGCCGACGGGACCGAGACGATCTTTGAATCGCGCGGCGACTACATCCAGGTCTATCACCCCGAATCGCGTCCCAAGGACGTGCAGGCGCTGGAGGATTTCGCGGCCAGCAAGGGCCCCGAATTCGACCCCCGCGCCTTCCTGCAGCAATCCTCCGAGGGCTAGGGCATGGCGGATCCGCATATTCCGGTCCTGCTGGCGCCGCTGCTGCGCGCGACCGCACCCATCGGGGGAGTCTGGCTGGACGGCACGTTCGGCGCGGGCGGCTATGCCCGTGGCCTGCTGGATGCGGGGGCCGACCTGGTCATCGGCGTCGACCGCGATCCGTCGGTGTTTCGCATGGCCGAGGCATGGCGCGGCCAGTACGGCGACCGCCTGCGCCTGGTCGAGGGCACGTTTTCCGACATGGACGTCCTGGCCGGTCAGGCGCTGGACGGGGTGGTGCTGGACCTTGGCGTCAGCTCGATGCAGCTGGACCAGGCGGATCGCGGGTTCTCGTTCATGCGGGACGGGCCGCTGGACATGCGGATGGGCGGCGATGTGCCGTCCGCCGCGGATCTTCTGAACAGCGCCGAGGAATCGGACATCGCGGACGTGCTGTATCATTACGGAGAGGAGCGCGCCGCGCGCCGCATCGCGCGTGCCATCGTGGCCGCGCGCCCGCTGACCCGGACCACGCAGCTGACCCAGGTGGTCACCGGCTGCCTGCCGCGCGCCAAGCCGGGGCAGAGCCATCCCGCGACGCGCAGCTTTCAGGCGATCCGCATCTGGGTGAACGACGAGTTCGGGCAGCTGGTGGCGGGCCTGTCGGCCGCCGAACGCGCGTTGAAGCCGGGCGGCCAGCTGGCCGTCGTCAGCTTTCATTCGCTGGAGGACCGGATCGTCAAGCGCTTCATGCAGGCGCGGTCCGATGCGGGCGGCGGCGGCAACCGCTATGCACCAGTCACGCAGGTCGTGGAGCCGGCCTTCCGCCTGCCGTTCCGCCGTGCGATCGGCCCCGACCCCGAGGAGCTGGACGTGAACCCGCGCGCGCGTTCAGCCTTGCTGCGCGTGGCCGTGCGGACCGACGCCGCAGCGGGCGAGGTCGATGCCCGGTCGCTGGCCATGCCGCATCTTCCGGGAGCTGCGTGATGCGGTCGTTGACCTGTCTGGCCTGCGTGCTGATGCTGATGGGACTGGCCTTCTGGGCCTATCGCGAGAACTATGCCACCCAGGCCGCCATCGGAGAGATGTCCCAGGTCCAGCGCCAGATTGCGGGCCTGCGCGAGGAGCTGGGCGTGCTGCGGGCCGAATGGGCCTTCCTGAACCGCCCCGACCGCCTGCGCCAGCTGGTCGACCTGAACTTCGACCGGCTGGAACTGGGTCCGGTCGAATCGGGGCAGTTCCTGGACCTGGACCACATCGACTATCCCAAGCCGCCCCCGCCGTCGGCCGACATGGTCACCGACCTTCTGCCCGAAACCGATCCTGCCGAGGAGCCTCAGCCATGATCCGCACCCCCCTGCGCCCCCTGGCCCGCATCCTGAGAGCGCGCGAGCGCGGCGAGAACCCCGACGACATCGAGGCCGAGAACCGCCGCCGCCGCCACGAGCAGATTCAGGACCGCGCCCGCAGGCGCGCCGAAGGTCGGCTGATCGTCATGGCGGGCTGTTTCATGCTGGCCTTCGGCACGGTTGCGGTGCGCATGGGGACGCTCGCCTCCAGCGCGGCGGCAGAACCGCGCGCGCAGGTGCTGTCGTCGCAGATCATCTCTCAACGGGCGGACATCACCGACCGGCGGGGCAGGGTGCTGGCCACGAACCTGCTGACCCATTCGGTCTATGCCCATCCCCACCAGATGGTCGATCCCATCGGCACCGCGCAGGGCCTGGCCGAGATCTTTCCCGACCTGGACGTACAGCGCCTGACCCGCGACTTCACCGGCAACCGCAAGTTCATGTGGATCAAGCGCAAGATCAGCCCCGAGCAGATGCAGGCCGTCCACGACCTGGGCGAGCCCGGCCTGCTGTTCGGCCCGCGAGAGATGCGCATCTATCCCAATGCCGACCTGGCCAGCCACATCCTGGGCGGGTCCGGCTTCGGCAGCGAAGGCGTGAACAGCGCCGAGGTCATCGGCGTCGCAGGCGTCGAGAAGGCGTTCGACGCCTGGCTGCGCGATCCCGGCAACGAGGGGGCGCCGCTGGCCCTGTCCATCGACCTGACGCTGCAGCAGGCGATGGAGGACGTGCTGGCCTCGGGCATGAACGTCATGAACGCCAAGGGCGCGACCGGCATCCTGATGGAGGTCGAGACCGGAGAGATCCTGGCCATGGCCAGCCTGCCCGATTTCGACCCCAATGACCGTCCCCGCCCGCTGCTGACCGGAGAGCCGTCGGACAGCCCGCTGTTCAACCGCGCCGTCCAGGGCCAGTACGAGCTGGGTTCGACCTTCAAGATATTCCCGGTCGCGCAGGCGCTGGACCTGGGGCTGGTCAACCCCGCGTCGGGCATCAATGCTGCAGCACCCATGCGGATCGGCCGGTTCCTGATCAACGATTTCCACAATTACGGCAAGGAACTGAGCGTGACGGACGTCATCGTGAAGTCCTCGAACGTGGGAACGGTGCGCATCGCGCAGCTGATCGGGCCCGAGCGGCAGAAGGATTTCCTGGAGAAGCTTGGCCTGTTCGTGCCGACCTCCATCGAGATGGTCGAGGCCCCCACCGGACAGCCGCTGGTGCCCACGCGCTGGCCCGCCGTCACTGCGGCGACGGTCAGTTTCGGCCACGGGCTGGCGGCCAGCCCGCTGCACTTGGCGGCCGCCTATGCGACGATCGCGAATGGCGGCAAGCGCGTGACGCCCACGCTGGTGCATGGACGACAACGCCCCGAGGGTGAACAGGTGCTGTCGCCCCGCGCCGCCGCGATGGCTGTCGACATGTTGCGCCAGGTCGTCACCCGCGGCACCGCCCGCCAGGCCGAGGTGCCGGGATACGAGGTCGCGGGCAAGACCGGTTCGGCGGACAAGCCCAGAGCCGCAGGCGGGTACTACGAGAACAAGATCATCGCGACCTTTGCGTCGGTCTTTCCGGCCAGCGATCCGAAATACGTCCTGATCACCATGCTGGACGAGCCGTCAACGACCATCAACGGGACTGCGGTGCGTACCGCAGGTCATACCGTCGCGCCCGTCGCCGCGGAAATGGTCCGCCGCATCGGCCCGCTGTTGGGGCTGGAGCCGATCACCGACGAAATCCTGCCGACGATCACCGCGCGCTTCGAACCGCGTGTTGAACCCGACGAGGAGGCTGCGGTAAGGCTCGTCGCAAATCAATGACGGGTGGGACTGTGGACAAGGACGACGTGACGCTGTCGCAGCTGGGGCTGCGCGCCCCCGGTGGGCGTGACCCGCGGATCACGGGGTTGTCCATCGACAGCCGCACGGTCAAGCCCGGGCACCTGTTCGCGGCCCTGCCGGGATCGGCCGTCCATGGCGGCGAATTCATCCAGTACGCGCTGCGCATGCAGGCCGCCGCCGTCCTGACCGACCGCCAGGGCGCCGAGATCGCCGCCGACGTCCTGTCGGGCTGGGATGGGGCGTTGATCGTGGCCGAGGATCCGCGCGCGGCCCTGGCCGGCGCGGCGTCGCTGTGGTTCGCCGATCAGCCCGACCATGTCGTGGCCGTCACCGGCACCAGCGGCAAGACCAGCGTAGCCAGCTTCACCCGCCAGATCTGGCAGGCGCTGGGCCACAAGGCGATCAGCTTGGGCACGATGGGGGTCGAGGGCGATCACCAGGCAAAGCTCGCCCATACCACCCCCGATCCGCTGACCCTGCACCGCGTCCTGGCCGAGGCGGTCGCCGCGGGCGTCACCCATGCCGCGATGGAGGCCTCCAGCCACGGACTGGATCAGCGCCGCCTGGACGGGGTGCGGGTCGAGGCCGGGGCCTTCACCAATTTCAGCCAGGATCACCTGGATTACCACGCGGGCTTCGACGAATATTTCGCGGCCAAGGCGCTGCTGTTCAATCGCGTGCTGGAGGACGGCGCCGCTGCCGTCATCAACATCGACAGCCAGCGCGGCCGCCAGATGGCCGACATCGCGACCGATCGCGGCCTGGCTCTGACCACCGTCGGCACCGGAGAGGCCGCGATGCTGCGCATCCTGGGCCAGCGCTATAACGCGACGGGGCAGGATCTGCGGTTCTCGGTGATGGGGCGGGCCCATCTGGTACGGCTGCCGCTGATCGGCGGGTTCCAGGCGGAAAACGTGCTGGCGGCGATGGGCCTGTGCCTGGCCTCGGGCGACAGCGCCGACGACATCCTGCGCGTGCTGCCGCAGCTGACCACCGTGCGGGGCCGGATGCAGCTGGTCGCGCAGCGCGAGAACGGTGCGGCGGTCTTTGTCGATTACGCCCACAAGCCGGGCGCGGTGGTTGCGGCTCTGCAATCGCTGCGCCCGCATGTGATGGGTCGCATCGTCTGCATCATCGGCGCGGGCGGCGACCGCGACCGGGGCAAGCGCCCGCTGATGGGCGAGGCCGCGCGCGATCATGCCGACGTGGTGATCGTCACCGACGACAACCCCCGGACCGAGGACCCGGCCCTGATCCGTGCCGCCGTCATGGCCAGCGCGGGCCCCGACGCGACAGAGATCGCCGACCGGGCCGAGGCGATCCTGCGCGGCGTCGATGCGCTGCAGCCGGGCGATGCGCTGCTGATCTGCGGAAAGGGCCATGAGACCGGCCAGATCGTGGGGCAGGACGTCTATCCCTTCGACGATGCCGAACAGGCCTCGGTCGCGGTGGCGGCACTGGACGGGCGGATATGACGCTCTGGACATCCGATGACGCCGCCGCCGCCACTGGCGGGCGGGTGACGGCCGCATGGGCCGCGACGGGTGTGTCCATCGACACGCGCACCATCGCCCCCGGCGATTTGTTCGTCGCGCTGCAGGCCGACCGCGACGGGCATGATTTCGTGGCGCAGGCCCTGGCCAGGGGGGCGGCCGCCGCGCTGGTCAGCCGCATCCCCGACGGCGTGGCGTCTGACGCGCCGCTGCTGGTGGTGCCCGACGTGCTGACCGCGCTGGAGGATCTGGGCCGGGCGGGCCGCGCCCGCATGACGGGCCGGGTCATCGCCATCACCGGGTCGGTCGGCAAGACCTCGACCAAGGAGATGGCGCGGATCGCGCTGGCGGGGCAGGGCGTGATCCACGCGGCCGAGGCCAGCTACAACAACCATTGGGGCGTGCCGCTGACGCTGGCGCGCATGCCAGCCGCGACCGATTTCGCGATCATCGAGATCGGCATGAACCATCCCGGAGAGATCGCGCCCCTGTCGCGCATGGCGCGGCCGCATGTGGCGCTGATCACCACGGTGGCCGCCGCCCATCTGGAGGCCTTCGGCGCGATCGAAGGCATCGCCCGCGAAAAGGGTGCGATCTTCGAGGGGCTGCAGCCCGTGGGTCACGCGATCCTGCCCGAGGATCTGCCCGTGACCCAGATCCTGCGGGATTGCGCGGACCGGGCCGGCGCGGTGGTCGTGGGTTTTGGCGAACACGGCGTGGCGCGTCCGCTGCGCATCGTGCCGCAGGACGGGGCGCTGTCGTGCCATGCCCGCATCATGGGCGACACGCTGGCCTTCACCCTGCCCACCACGGGACGGCATTTCGCGATGAATGCCGTCGGCGTGCTGGCCGCGCTGGGCGCGGCGGGGGCCGACCTTGCGCAGGCCGCCGCGCATATGTCGGACTGGCACCCCCCACAAGGGCGCGGCGCGGTCGAGACGCTGGGCGGCATCCGCCTGATCGACGACGCCTTCAACGCCAACCCGGCATCGCTGTCCGCGGGGCTTGCCACGCTGGCGGGCCTGCAGGGCGGCCGCCGGGTGGCGATTCTGGGCGACATGCTGGAGCTGGGCACGGAAGAGGTCGCGATGCATCGCGCCGTGGCCGACGATCTCTCCATGGCCGCGATCGACCTGGTCCATTGTGCCGGCTCCCTGATGCGGCACCTGCACGAGGCCCTGCCTGCGGACAAGCGCGGGCTGTGGACGCAAACGGCGGCCGAACTGGCCGCCCACCCCGACAAACTGATTTCCGCCGGCGACATCGTGCTGGTGAAAGGCTCGAAATCCTCACGGATCTCGATGGTGGTCCAGGCGCTGCGCGCCGGTGCCGCCCAAGACAAAGGATAATGCCATGCTCTACTGGCTCAGCAACCTGTCCGAGGGCGGGGATTTCTTCAACCTGTTCCGATACATCACCTTCCGGGCGGGGGCCGCGTTCTTCACCGCGCTGTTCTTCGGCTTCATCTTCGGACGGCCGCTGATCAACTATCTGCGCCGCGTCCAGAAGAAGGGCCAGCCGATCCGCGACGACGGCCCGCAGAGCCACCTGGCCAAGGCGGGCACGCCGACGATGGGCGGGTTGCTGATCCTGTCGGCGCTGCTGTTCTCGACCCTTCTTTGGGCGCGGCTGGACAACGGCTATGTCTGGATCGTGCTGCTGGTGACCGCGGGCTTTGCGATGATCGGCTTTGCCGACGACTACGCCAAGGTGACCAAGCACAACACCAAGGGCGTCAGTTCGCGCATGCGGATGCTGCTGGGTCTGGGCATCGCGGCCTGCGCCGGGATCGCGGCGTCGCTGCTGCATCCCGCGGGGCTGACCAACCAGCTGGCATTGCCGATCTTCAAGGATGTCCTGGTCAACCTGGGCTGGTTCTTCGTGCCGTTCGCGATGATCGTGATCGTGGGCGCGGCCAATGCGGTCAATCTGACCGACGGTCTGGACGGGCTGGCGATCATGCCGGTGATGATCGCCGCGGGCACCCTGGGCATCATCGCCTATACGGTGGGTCGCGTCGACTTCACCGAATATCTGGGCGTCCACCACGTTCCCGGCAGCGGAGAGATCCTGATCTTTGTCGCCGCCCTGATCGGCGGGGGACTGGGCTTTCTGTGGTACAACGCCCCGCCGGCTGCGGTGTTCATGGGCGATACCGGATCGCTGGCCCTGGGCGGCGCGCTGGGCGCCATCGCCGTCGTCACCAAGCATGAGATCGTGCTGGCCATCGTCGGTGGTCTGTTCGTGGTCGAGGCCCTGTCGGTCATCATCCAGGTGCTGTATTTCAAGCGGACCGGCAAGCGGGTCTTCCTGATGGCCCCCATCCACCACCATTTCGAGAAGAAGGGCTGGGGCGAGGCGCAGATCGTCATCCGTTTCTGGATCATCGCGCTGATTCTGGCGCTGATCGGCTTGGCGACGCTGAAGCTGCGCTGATACCGTCCCATTTTCGCAAGGAGCCACCCATGATACCCGTTCAGGGCGTCGAAGAACTGACCGTCGCTGTGCTGGGGCTTGGCCGGTCCGGCAAGGCGACCGCCGCGGCTCTGGCCGCGGGCGGGGCGCGGGTCGTGGCCTGGGATGACGGCGTCGACACGCGCGACGCGGCCCATGCCGATGGCCTGAGCATCCTGGACCTGACGCGCGAGGCGAACTGGCAGGGCATCGCGATGCTGATCGTCAGCCCCGGCATCCCGCATCTGTATCCCCGTCCGCACCCGGCCATCGCGATGGCATGGCAGCTTGGCATTCCGGTCGATAACGACATCGGCCTGTTCTTCCGCAGCTATGCGACCCGCGACTGGGACCAGTTCGACCGCGCGCCACGGGTGATTGCGGTCACCGGGTCTAACGGCAAGTCGACGACCACCGCGCTGATCCATCACGTGCTGGAGGAATGCGGCCGCCCCACGCAGATGGGCGGCAATATCGGCACGGGCGTGCTGTCGCTGGAGCCAGCGGTCGAGGCAGAGGTCGTGGTGCTGGAACTGTCCAGCTATCAGACCGAACTGGCGCGGGCGCTGACGCCCGACGTGGCGGTCATGACCAACCTGTCGCCCGACCACCTGGACCGCCATGCCGGCCTGGGCGGCTATTTCGCGGCAAAACGGCGGCTGTTCTCCGAGGGCGGTCCGGACCGGGCCGTGATCGGCATCGACGACCCCGAGGGGTCGTATCTGGCCAACCAGCTGTCGATGGGTCCCACCGACGACCGGGTGATCCGGGTGTCGTCGGGACAGAAGCTGGACCGGGCGGCGTGGTCGGTCTTTGCGCGCAAGGGTTTCCTTTCCGAATACCGCAAGGGGCGGCAGGCGGCATCGATCGACCTGCGCGCGATGCAGGGTCTGCCCGGTGCGCACAACCACCAGAACGCCTGCGCGGCCTATGCCGCCTGCCGCGCCGTGGGCCTGGCCCCGCGCGAGATCGAGGCCGCGTTCCACAGCTTTGCGGGCCTGCCGCATCGCAGCCAGACGGTCGCCCAGATCGACGGCGTCCGGTATGTCAATGACAGCAAGGCCACCAACGTGGATGCCGCCGCCAAGGCGCTGCAGGCCTTTCCGCGCATCCGCTGGATCGCCGGGGGCCTGGGCAAAGAGGGCGGCATCGCGGCCCTGCAGCCGCATCTGGGCGCGGTCGCCAAGGCCTATCTGATCGGCCATTCCGCGCGCGACTTTGCGCTGGAGATCGGCCAGACCCCGTACGAGATCGCCGACACGATGGAGCAGGCCGTCGCCCGTGCCGCGGCCGAGGCCGAGCCGGGCGACACCGTCCTGCTGGCCCCCGCCGCAGCCAGCTTTGACCAGTATCCGAACTTCGAAAAGCGCGGAGAGCATTTCGTGGCCCTGGTCCAGGCACTGGCCGCAGGGGCCTGACGGTCAGGCCCAGTTCGGCGGGCGCTTTTCCAGAAAGGCGCCGATCCCCTCGACCGTCTCGGGCAGGGCCATGTTCGTGCACATGACCTGCGCCGTAGCCGCATAGGCGGCGGCGGTTCCCTGTCCCAGCTGGTCGTGGAAGGCACGTTTGCCCATGCGGATCACCTGGGGCGGCTTGGCCGCGATGCTGTCGGCCAGCCGCATCGTCTCTGCCTCCAGATCTGCGGCGGGGACGACGCGGTTGACCAGGCCCAGCTCCGCCGCGCGGGTGGCGGTGATGAAGTTGCCGGTCGTCAGCATCTCGAACGCGGCCTTGGGCGGGATGGCGCGGGTCAGGGCCACCATCGGCGTGGCGCAGAACAGACCGATCGAAACCCCGTTGACCCCGAAGCGCGCCCCGTCTGCCGCCACCGCCATGTCGCAGGACGCGACCAGCTGGCAACCCGCCGCGGTGGCAACGCCCTGAACCTGGGCGATGACCGGCTGGGGCAGGGCGGGGATCATCTGCATCAGATAGGCGCAGCGGTCGAACAGATGCGCCAGTTGGTCCGGAGCCATCCCTTGCATCTGCCGCAGGTCGTGGCCGGCGCAGAAGGCCTTGCCCTCGGCCGCCAGGATCACGACCCGCGTCTCGTCGTCGATCCTGGCAAGGGCCGCGATCAGCGCCTCGATCATCTCCAGCGACAGGGCGTTGTAGGTCGCGGGCCGCGACAGCGTCAGGCGGGTCACGGGCCCAAGGTCGTGTCGCGTCAGCAGGTCGTCCATCTTGCATCCTCCCGAATTTGGCGAAAGCCTAGGCCGGGACGCATCGGGGGGAAAGCATGACGATCGTGATGGACAAGGATGCGCTGAACGCGTTCCTGGCGCGGGACTTTCCGCAGGTGGCCGGCAGCTATCGGGTGGAGGCGGTGAGGGCGACGGGGCTGACCGCGCGCCTGATCACGGGGGACGATCATCTGCGGCCGGGCGGGACGGTCAGCGGTCCGTCGATGTTCGCGCTGGCGGATCTGGCGATCTATTGCGCGATCCTGGCGCGGATCGGCCCGGTCGGGCTGGCGGTCACGACGAACGCGTCGATCGACTTCATGCGCAAGCCCGCGGCAGGGGTCGATCTGCTGGCGGAATGCCGGGTGCTGAAGCTGGGCCGCGTGCTGGCGGTGGCCGAGGCACTGATCTTTTCCGAAGGGGTGGCGGATCCGGTCGCACGCTGTTCGATGACCTATTCGATTCCGCCGAAATCCAGCGATTTCCGCGCCGTGTGATGGGGTATTCAGATACCTAAGTTTCAAGGCATTGATTTGGCGTCGTTAATCCGGCTTCGCTGCACTTGACGGATGGCGGGCAATCTTCGATATACCGCCATCTCTTACGATTACGACCCTGAAGGGACGACAGATGAAAACCTATACCGCGAAACCGGCGGAGATCGAGAAGAAGTGGATCCTGATCGACGCCGAGGGCGTCGTTCTGGGCCGCCTCGCCACGATCGTCGCCAGCCGCCTGCGCGGCAAGCACAAGCCCACCTTCACGCCGCACATGGACATGGGCGACAATGTCATCATCATCAACGCCGACAAGGTGCAGATGACCGGCAACAAGCGTGAAGACAAGAAATACTACTGGCACACCGGCCACCCGGGCGGCATCAAGCACCGCACCGCGCGCCAGATCCTGGAAAGCGCGCACCCCGAGCGCGTGGTCGTCAAGGCCGTCGAGCGCATGATCAGCCGCAACAAGCTGGGCAAGCAGCAGATGACGAACCTGCGCGTCTATGCCAGCGCCGAACACCCGCACGAGGCCCAGCAGCCCGAAGTTCTGGATGTCAAAGTCCTGAACAAGAAAAACACCCGGAGCGCATGATCATGGCCGACGACATCAAAACTCTGGACGACCTGAAGTCCGCCGTGTCGGGCACCCCCGCCGCAGCCGTCGACGCCGCGATCAACCGCGAGCCGCAGATCGACAGCCAGGGCCGCAGCTATGCCACCGGCAAGCGCAAGGACGCCGTCGCACGCGTCTGGGTCAAGCCGGGCTCGGGCAAGGTCCTGGTGAACGGCAAAGAGATCAACGCGTATTTCGCGCGTCCCGTTCTGCAGATGATCCTGAAGCAGCCGTTCGAGGTTGCGGGCGTGGTCGGTCAGTACGACGTGCATGCCACCGTCAAGGGCGGCGGCCTGTCGGGCCAGGCAGGCGCCGTCAAGCACGGCATCAGCCAGGCACTGCAGCTGCACCAGCCGCACCTACGCGCCGCGCTGAAGGCCGCAGGCTTCCTGACCCGCGACAGCCGCGTCGTCGAGCGTAAGAAGTACGGCAAGGCCAAGGCTCGCCGCAGCTTCCAGTTCTCGAAGCGCTGATCTTCGTATCAGGACCACCTTTTCAAGGGGCGCAGCGAAAGCTGCGCCCCTTTCGCGTTCCGAAACTGCCGACCCGGCAGGCATCCTTGCCGAAATTCAGGGCCGAATGGATCCAGGCCCCTGTGATTCACCCTGATTCCGTCATCGCCCCGACGTGATTCCATGCTTTTGTGGCACCGTAGATCGATGGCAGTTCTTGGGATGCTTTAGCCTCCCTTAATTTGAAACGCTAAATCAATGGGTTGCAGTTTTATTGCTGTGACCCGCCATTTTCTTGTTGCGTGTATTTGTTCTCGGGCCTAAACACCGCTTCACCGAAGGCGGGAACGCTGGAGGGGCCGGGAAGGCGGTGCTGGGAAGCGCGGTTGGATC
>NZ_VDDC01000017.1:0-116185 GCF_006239215.1 Paracoccus haeundaensis | reverse complement strand
CACCCGCACAGAAACTGAAAATGGCTGCGTGAGTTCTACGACCAAACCCCGTTAAAACGGGGAGGATTACCCTACGACCGCACCGGCAGCAACTCGTTTTGGAATGGAGACACAGCCCCGGTAGCTGATCTCGTAAGTATCCTAAATGTCTGGGCGCGACTGGGCGAGCATCCGCTGTTAATCAGCCACAAGAAACTCGCAGACCAGCTTCGGGAACGCAGTGATCTGGACGAGAGCGTTATGGTCAATCACTTCCAGAGCGTTCGGGGCAGCAATGCTGCGGAGCACGCTTCTGCCGTATTCATCACAGGGCGGAATTCTCCACCAGCTTGGACCATCGATATAAAGGCTAGGGCTGTATTCTGGGCCGCTGATCAGCCCCTATGCCACGATGAGGCAAGCTTCTTACCTGCGACGGGAACGGCACTACCGCGATTGCCCACGGTGTTGAGGGGCTATCTGCAAAGTGGCGCAAACCCTCATCCGCAATCCGGTGTAGAGGTCAGATCGTTCACAGATGAACGCATCGAGGCCTTGCACCGGCAGAGTCGAGAAGCAGAAACTATCCAGGCCATCGCCCGGCTTCGTCTGGTTCATGCACCATTCGTCAAAAATGTCATTCTGCTCGGCAATCTGCCAGTCGAAATGCCGGTGGATCAGTTTGTCCGCTTTGACGAGTTGATGCCTGATCGGCTGGAGATTGAATTGATCCGCAAGGGTAATGTCCCGCTGTCTGCCGCGGGGCTTCTTCGGATGCGTCCGGACTTGGCCACGAATGCCCCCCAAGCCAAGAAAATGTTGCAGCGGAGTCGGGTCAAGGACCCCAGCCGGCTGAGGGCATTACCAATTCTTTCTCAGACAGGCCTGCTTGTCATCGAGTTCAAAGCTACGAATGCGGGCCGTACTGCCACTCATCAGCACCTGTTCATACTCCTTAACCAGCAAGCAGAACGGCTTCCTGCCGCGTCATCCATCAACCTCTCAGCTGGGCATATCCCCTTCGCTGATTGGGTTGCTTACCTCGAGAATGGCGATCCGGAGATCCCCGGTTCGGGTTGGTCGGGGGTTCATCAGCCACGGCTGCTTTGGGCTTAAGGGGACAAGGTCCTATAGATATCTAATTAGACCTTGTCCCCATAGCAGGTCCGTGAGCCCCCGTGTTGGACTGCCGGACGACGGAACAATCCGGCCATGTCACTAGACGCTTCTGATCACCATCGCCCAATTCGGTACAGCAAATCACCCACAGCCAAGGCCACCCCGCCTGATTTCAAGATCTGTCACATTACGAAAAACGCACGGTGCATCGACTGAACAGCCCGCTAAGCCATGAACGCAGGTTGACTAGCTATTTCGCCCAACAACGGTCGGGGATGTATACGGTATCGGGTAGGGGTGGGGGTGGCACTCGCCCCCCGGGGACATCTGAACGACTGCCGAAGCATTATTCAGCAGGCCCTAGCCGTAGAACATACCGTAGTACAATATGTGCCCGTTGACACAGCCTCGGACGACCAGTAGCCATTAATTTGTTGAGGTAAATAGCTGCCAAGGTGCCTGCAACGGGAGCCTAACCAAGACCGGCAAGGTCAAGGACACCGTCTCCGGGCACCAATAATCTCACTATTCTCAGCCAATTAACTCATATCGGCTGTAGGCATTTTGCGCTTTAATGTGAGTGTGATTACCTAGGGTTATACTAGGAGCATCGTAAGTAATCTGCAAATTAAAGCCGCGACGAATGCATGTCCTTTGGAAACGAAAGGCGCTCCTTTGCCACATCACGCGGTCGGTGTCAAACTACACGACGACCCCTAAGTAGCTGAGATGACTTGTCGAGCACATGCTGTGCTATTTGGCAAAACGTAATCGTCGATGAAACAATCGCAAGACCGATGCTCAAGCCGATGCTGACCTTTGCAGCTAGTCCGCACAAGTATCAGTCGATTGATCAGATTGTGGCTGACGGTACTGCAGCAGTGCGGTCACCGTCAGGGCTGCCTTTCCACGGGCCGCGCTGGCACGGCACCACGAGTTGAACTCGTCGTCCGACAGGCCATAGCGCCGCAATGCATCATCCCTGTCGATCAGTCCGTGCAGCACGGCGAGCACCACTGTCTGCTTGCGCGAGGCAACCCAACGTGTGTCGGCATCGGGCAGATCGGCGACGCTGAGGATGCTGCCGTCATCGATCGTGACGGTGCGGAGGCGGGATGACTTTCGAATGAACATGATGAACCTCTTACGCGATAATAGATGGACAGGCGTGCAGCGGGCAGGGAGGTCGGCGGGCTCACGCATTGTCTGGATTATGGACAGGCTGCGATTGGATCACGAATATGACGCCATACGGAGCTAGCACGCCGCGTGATGTGACTTATCGTCTATAATGCAAAGGCATGTCAGTTATGTTAATTGAGCCTACTGACTGGGCTCAGCCTGCGCGGAACACGCCCCAGGTGACGGCCTGGTGCTGCAACCTGTCGCGAAGGTCGCGGAACTCTGCGTTGTGGGAATAGGCGCCGATGGCGGAAAGGATCATCGCCAGGTCTTTCGCCGAAACGACGGGGCGCAGATCGGTCTGGTTCTGGTGCATGAGAAAAATCCAACTCAATAAACTATACAAATTTAACTAGCCGACACCCGCCGTCCTGAGAACCTGCCTTTTCGCACAGGTTGTGGCACCTGTTCGGTGAAATTCCTGCGATTGCATGGCGCAGGCGGCTTGGGATGCACGCAGTGGTGCCGTAATGTCGTAGTCTGGTGGACCGGCTTGCTGGCCGTGTCCGTGAGACTGATGGCAAGGCAGGAGTGAAGAATGGTCGATCTGAGGGGCAAGGCGGTTCTGGTGACTGGGGCAAGCCGGGGTATAGGTGCGGCGACGGCACGGGTGCTTGCCGAGGCCGGGGCGCTCGTCGGCCTCATGTCCCGTGATGCACGCGCGATCTCACCGCTGGCCGACGAACTTGGCGGCATGGTTTTGGAAGGCGATGTCGCACGTGCCGCCGACATGGAGCGGGCGGTCGCGTCATTCTGTGATCGCGCGGGCCGGTTGGACGTCCTGATCAACAATGCCGGTGTCATCGGACCGATCGCCGGCACGGCCGATGCCGATCCGGATGCCTGGGGGCAGGCCATCGACATCAACCTGAAGGGCGTCTTTCACGGGATCCGTGCCGCACTGCCGGTCATGCGGTCGGCCGGCGGCGGGACCATCCTGACGGTGGGATCGGGCGCCGCCCATGCTCCTCAGGAGGGGTGGAGCGCCTATTGTGCCAGCAAGGCAGGCGCATTGATGCTGACGCGCGCCGTGGATCAGGAGGCGCGGGCGGACGGCGTTCGGGCGATCAGCCTGTCGCCGGGTACCGTGGCGACAGACATGCAGGCGGCGATCCGCGACAGCGGCGTCAATCCGATCAGCCAGCTGGACTGGACGGTGCATATCCCGCCGGAATGGCCCGCACGTGCACTGCTTTGGATGTGCGGGCCGGGTGCGGATGCGTTTCTGGGTGCCGAGATCTCGCTGCGCGATGAGGCCATTCGGCGGCGTGTGGGCCTGATCTCTTGAGCAGCAGAGAGAGCGACGGTTCAGGCCTGTGCGAGAGATGTTGATCCTTTGCGGCAGCACCAACTGCGGGAACGAAACGCACGTCATGGCTTGGGCAACCGGCAATGAGTTTCCGGCATCAAGCCCGCATTTCCAGTGCCTGCCGTGTTGCCCGTTAAGGATTGATTTACCTTATTTGCGCAATGTGTCCCGCTGAGGGCCGGGAATGCGCAAGACGATTGCCCGGCATCGTATTTCGATATGACGGGGGCGCATCATGATCTGGGGTCGAAGCGGCAAGGTGCAGGCGTCGCAAACGGAGGAGGCGCGGGATACGGTCGAGCTTTCGGTCCGATCACCGGGCGGGTTCTCCGAAGAGGCGCTCAAGGGTCTGGCCGACCTCGAGGCCCGCATGCCGCCCCCCGAGGCGGTGACCGAGCCCGCGTTCACCAGGTCCTTCCGCATGACGGACCGGCTGAAGCCCGATGCCGCGGCGGGCGGCGGGCTGGTGACAGGGACGGACGGGACCGCCCAGCCGCATTACTGGGGTCATCGTGAACGGCTGCGGACCCGCTTTCTTGAGGGTGGTCATGCGCCGATGCCCGATTACGAGATGCTGGAGCTTCTGCTGTTCAATGCCGTACCCAAGATCGACGTCAAGCCCTTGGCCAAGCGCCTGCTTGCCACATTCGGGGACCTGAACGGCGTCGTCGCGGCATCCGAACATCGCATCAGGCAGGTCGAGGGCGCGGACCGTTGGGTCTATCTGCAACTGCGGCTGGTGGACGCGTTCGCGCAGCGGATGGCCCAGGCCAAGGTTCTGCAGCGCGAGGTGCTGTCGTCCTGGCAGGCGCTGATCTCTTATTGCCGCACCTGCATGGCCTATCGCGAGACCGAGCAGTTTCGGGTGCTGTTCCTGGATCGCAAGAACACGATCATCGCCGATGAAGCCTTGGGCAGCGGTACCGTCGGGCACGTGCCGGTCTATCCCCGCGAGGTGGCCAAGCGGGCTCTGGAACTGAATGCAAGCGCCGTGATCCTGGTCCACAACCATCCTTCCGGCGACCCGACGCCCAGTGACGAGGACATCACCATGACCGCCCGCGTCGCTGCGGCCTGTGAGGCGATCGATGTCTCGGTCCACGACCACGTCATCATCGGCAAGGATGCGGAGGCGTCATTCCGGGAGCAGGGGCTGTTGTAGTCCATTCGGGTTTCGGCTGCCGCCGAGACCAGTCATACTGTGCCGTATCCAATCGATATGATGCCCACGGTGGAACCGAGCGAGGGCATAATCGGATCGACTTGATATTGGTCGAGTAACGAAAAGGACCCGTCCGAATCGGACGCGGTTCCTGTGATTGGGATCGGTTCTGGTCTGGTCGGCATGGCCACGGCGTGCCGGCTTGTTGGTAAATCCTTATGTCAGGTAGCGACTGGATCAGTCTCAGAACTGACGCTCGTTGCTATCATTTCATCGCGCAGGGAACAGGACACGTTCGTAACATCACAGCCGGCCCTAATTACCTTGTTGCTCCGCGATTGAATGTACAAATACCGAGGAGGGACATGACTGTCTGTGCGTCTGTAGCATGGTACCTAGGCTCAATAGAACCTGCGACTCTGCCGCCAAGTTCGCGGACAGATCTCTCTATCCCGAAATAGGCATCTCGCAGAGCTGAAGTTTCAATGCATGCAGAAGCTCGCGTGCTGCCCGTCCTTGACAGCGTAGGTTTTCTCGTGTTGCGGCGACATGTACGTCCGCAAATTTGGCGTTCCGATCAGGCGATAGCGCGCCGGATTTGCACGGTGGTGGTTCAGATGCGCTACGCGCTATCAGGAGCGTTTGCGGGGATTTCTCTACAGATGAATCCCCGCGTCTGGGCTGGCCAAACTTGACAATCCGTCATGTGGCTTCATTATGAAACTACGGAGGATTTTAATTGTGTTCGTGTTTTCTCGTGTTCCGATAGCCGCTCTGGCAGCGGTCGGCTTTCTGGGGACAGCTCCCTTGGCATCGGCGCAGGCGACGCCGGATGACCTGGCCGCGCAGGCGCAGGCCTTGCGTCAGATCATCGCGCAAATGGAGCTTGAGGCTGCCGAGCTGGAGCCTCAGGTCGAGGCGGCGCGTACGGAGCTGAGCGAGCTGACGGCCAGGATCGAGGCGGCGACCAGCCAGCTTGCGCAGGAGCAGGAAAGCCTTGCGGGCGCGCAAGAGAACCAGGGCACGGTTCAAAGCGGCACCGAGAGTGCAGAGGCGCAGGAAGCTGATCTGAGAACCCGGATCGCGGCGGCTGAGGCGGAACTTGAGGACTTGAACACCACCCTCGAAGCGCGGCGCGCCGAGGCGGAGGAACTGGCTCAACGGACGGAAGATCTTCGCACGACCGAGCAGGAGCAGGCACAGAGACTTGCCGTGCTGGAGGAGGAGATAGCAGCCGCCACCGCCAGCCGTGACGAGATGACCTCTGCGCGGCAGGAGATTGAACCGCAGCTTGACGCGATGCGTGCGGAGCTGGCGGATCTGACAACGCGTCGCGATGCGATGCAGGCGGAATTGGAGCGGTCCGAAAGCCTTTCTGCAGAGGTTGCAGAGAGACAGGAACAGGCGGCTGCCGTCGAGGCGCAATTGGCTGCCGCGCAGGCTGAACTGGCTGAGCTGACCACACGTCGCGACGCGGTGCGAGCGGAACTGGAGCAATCCGAAGGCCTCTCTGCACAGGTTGCAGAGCGGGAGGATCAGATGGCCGCCGCTCAGGCCCAGTTGGACGAAGTTCAGACGGAACTGACGGAGTTGACCGCGCGTCGCGATGCGATGCAGACGGAGCTTGAACAGGCGGAAGGCCTCTCCACGCAGGTTGCGGAGCGAGAGGAGCAGGCTGCCGCTGCGGAGTCGCAGCTGAATGCCCTCCAGGCGGAACTGGCAGAGCTGATCACGCGTCGCGATGCGATGCAGGCTGAGTTGGAGCAGTCTGAAAACCTCTCCGCGCAAATCGCGGAGCAGGAGGAACAGGCGGCCGCGGCCGAGGCCGAGTTGAATGCAGTGCAGTCGGAACTGGCGGAACTGACCACGCGTCGTGACGCGATGCAGGCCGAGCTGGACCGGTCCGAGAGCCTTGCCGCACAGATCGCGGAGCAGGAGGAGCGTGCCGCAGCGTTGCAGACGCAAATCGAGACGCTGAGCACCGACTTGGCCGCACAGCAGGCTGAGCCGGAGCAGGCAGCCGCCCCCGAGCCGCCGACGGATGCGCCCGCCGAACCGGGCCCCGTGGCAACGCAGGAACCTGCGGCAGACGCGCAACTGGCGGTCACCGGCGACGACGGCTCGGCTCTGCAACCGCGGGACGCGGATCAGGTCAGCGCCATCCTGGCCACCACGCCCGGTCTTCCGCAATCACAGGCGTCGCGCGACCGGCTGCGCGACCTGCTGGTCGAAGGCCAGTGCACCATCGACGCGCTGCGCGAGGTCCAGAACCCCATCAACCGCCAAGCGTTGCTTGTCCTTCTGGCCGGGCTGGACGGATGCTGACATTCCTCAAGCGGAAAGAGACGACGATGCCAATTTCCAAGCTTCTGCAACGCCTTGCCTTCGGGATCTGCGTGGCGTCCGGCATGTCCGTCGCAGGCCATGCCCAGAACGCCGACATGACGATCATGACCGGATCGCCGACCGGCACTTATATCCAGATCGGTCGCGACCTGAGCGGCCTGATGCAGCAATGCGGCCAGAACCTGGAGGTCGTCGAATCGGCCGGCTCGCTGGAGAATTTCCTGGCCGTGCGTCAGCGCCCCAACACTCAGTTCGGCATCGTCCAGAACGACGTGCTGGAGTACATGCAGACATTCGCAAGCGATGATCCTGCCGTGGCGCGGGCCATCGCCGGCGTTCGGATCGCCTTTCCCCTGTACGAGGAGGAAGTCCACATCCTGGCGCGCCGCGACATCGCCGACTTCGGCGGGCTGAATGGCAAGCGGGTCGCCATCGGGGTCGAAGACAGCGGCACCTATCTGACCGCATCGCTGATGATCTCTCTGGCCGGCATCGAACCGGCCGAGGTGCTGCCCATCGCACCCGGCGATGCGCTGCCGCAGCTGGAAGCGGGCGACATCGATGCCTTCTTCTATGTCGCGGGGGCGCCCGCCGCACTGTATGCCGAAAACGAGATCGACGGAGAGCAGTTCCACCTGCTGCCAATCCAGGATGACACGCTGCAGGCGGTCTATACCCCGGCGACGCTGGCGGGCGGGACCTATGCCTTTCAGCCGGACCCGGTGGACTTGGTCGCCGTCAAGGCGGTGCTGATGACCTATGAATACGATCCACGTGGCAACCGCTATCATCAGGCCAGCTGCCGCGGCGTGTCGGACCTGTCGTCGCTGATCCTGTCCAACATCGACACCCTGCGCTCCGACGGTCATGCAAAATGGCAGTCGGTCAACCTGACCGACATTCCGCTGGGCTGGGACATCTCGACCTGCGTGAACCGGGGGATCGACCCGGAATACGTGCCCAGCTGCACCCCCGTCGCGCCAGAGGCCGAGACGCCGACCGACAGCGAGGCCAACGCGGCCTATCGCCGCAACATCTGCGCCGTTCTGGGCTGCTGATCAGGGCGCCGTCGGCACCGCCCAGTCCGATGCCGGGCCGGGCGTACCGTCGGCGCGCAGGGCCGCGACCCGCCACCGTGCAACGGGCTGTTCAATCAGGGCTGCTGTCAGGTCGGTGTCGATCTGTTCGATCTGCTCCGATCCTTCGACGTTGAATTCCACGCGATACTGCACCGGGTCCGGCCCATCGGGTGCGGACCAGTACAGTTCGGACTGACCTGCCGTCAGGATGGTCTGGCGGTTCGGGGTGGGCATGCCGGGAACCTCTGCGGGGGACGCATCGGCGACATCAAGCTCGCGCAGCCGTGCAACGGCGCCCGAGATATCGGGTGCCTTGCGATACCATGCGCGGGCGCTGTTCGGATCGGCCTCGACCCCGATGCCGGTCTCATACAGCTGACCCAGATAGTACGCGGCCCGTTCGTTGCCCCACAGCGCAGCACGCTTGTACAGCGCCAGCGCCGCCGCCTGATCGACGATATCCGCCTCAAGCGCCTGCGTCAGGAGAATCTGCGCGTCCGGAGCGTTCTCCTCGACCTCCGTTACGATCGCGGCCTGCCGCGGGGCGGGTTCGGCCACGGGTTCCGGTGCGATGGGCGCGGGTGCAGGGGACGCCGCTTCTGGTGCTTGGACAGTCACCGCCGGAGTTTCCGCGGCCTGATCGACGGGCGCCCGGTCCGGGGTCAGCACATAGCCGCCGATTGCGACAAGACCGATCACGGCCGCGCCGGCCAGGGCGGGCGTCTGCCACCGACGCGCGGGCGGCTCCTCCAGCAGCAAGGGCACATGCCCCGCGGGCGCTGTCCCAACATAGGGTTCCGGGAAAGACGGCGGTGCAGCGGGTTCTTCGATGGATGCCGCTTCATCGCGGTACCCGCCTGCAGGCAGGTCGGGCAACGGGTGGGGCAGGGTCCCGGCCTGCGCCAAGTCGGACAGACAGACATGAACGTAAACCTCGTCCATCCGGCCGCCTGGAGCCATCCGCTCCCGGGACAAGCAGTGCCGCACCAGACGGTCGATCTGGCCGGGATTGCCGCCGGAGGCCTCATGGATCAGCCAAAGCCCGCCGGCATCAAAGGGCTGGCGTCCCCCGTGACAGGGGCATTTCCGGACGCGGAAGCGATGCGCGATATAGTCGGCGGTCTCTGCCTGCGTCAGGGGCTGCATCCGCAGATGCCCCCCGATCCTGCGCCGCAACTCGTCATGAATTGGGGGGTCGAGCAGGGCGGCGGCCTCTCCGCGTCCGACCAGCAGGACATACAGCGGCTGCGGCAAGCCCGAGGCGGCCGTGATCTCCTCCAGGAATTCCTTGGAGGGTTCGGACAACAGATGCGCATTGTCGACGATCAGGACACATTTCCGGTAGGTCGAGCGACCTTTCTCCAGAAGCCGTGTCAGTTCCGTCAGCGGGTCTGGGGAACTGATGCCGAACGCCTTGGGCGCTTCCTGCGACAGATCCATGCCCGGACGATCCAGCGTGACCCGTCCGATCTTCATGTCACCGGAGGATTGCGCGATGAACTCCGACGTCAGGACGGTCTTCCCGATCCGGGCCGGCCCCGACAGGACCAGCAGCCCACGATCGAACTTGGTCCAGGCCTTGATCATCGCCAGATGATCGCGATGCGCTTCGGTCAGATACAGTTGATGCCGGCCCGGTGCCGACGCGAAGCAGGGGCAGGACAGTGTATCAAAGGCGTTGTCCACTGCTCTCTCCACCAAGGCACGAGGTCCAAGCATACCGCAACGGATGCCACACAATCGAAATGCTCTGTTAACCAAGGTAAACAAGAATGGCGCGAGGGTCCATCGGCCACCTGCTCAGGTCCCTGAAAAGTGCATGTCAATTGTTGGTATTGTCCGGCGGTATGACGGTGCCATGATGAACGCCTCTGTTGAAACCTTTACAGACGCTCCGAGAAAATATGTGGCATATATATTATTTAGGGGTCTTTAGTATGTTCGCCTAAGATGCCGAAATTTTTAAATGATACCAGTATGGGCTAGTTTTTATGGCATGACCGACAGATGCGTTTAGGGTTAGGCTAGAATATCCGCAAGGATTTTTTCTAGAATTTTCATTATAAATCAAATTCATGTAAGATAATAGCCTTGGGGTTTAGCGAGCAACATCTACTAAATAGTGTACGTCTCCACGTTAATCCTTTTGGTATCTTAAAATGTCCTTCTGGGCGTTATTGGCGCAGACGGCTTTGCATCTGTTGATTCCGTGGCGCATGCGCATAATAGAAAGTCCTGCCCGGACTTTTAAGTATAGAACAGCATATTCCACTTCTTTTACCGACATGGATGATTGAGCCTTATTCTCCAAAAGGTTGATACGAAAATAATCTATCAACCATGTAGCGAATATTGGAGAAAAGTTTTTCGCTTTTGGCACCACCGGAGCGTTCAGAAAAACTGCAAGTATACTGAGCTTTTAAATGATCGGCAGGCCAGCGCAATCGAGACGCCTAGTACTATGCGCTGGCGTTTTCATGGCCTGTTTTATAGGGGAAAGGCCAGCCTACCCGGAAAGGCAAGTCACGATCGCCTTGGCTTCACGCCAGAGTACTCCGCTCTCCGGAGGCGCCAATACAGACGCCCCCAATCACGGCAGCCAAATTTCGATCGTGCCGTCCCGCGGGGTGGGGCGGAAGAAGGTGAAGTCTGCCACCGTCTCCCGGCCACCCCCGCCGATCAAGTCGGCGATGGTCCCGGAAACCTCGCGGTCGGCGTCCTGAAAATAACGGATGCTCTGGCGGTCGACTGCGTAGCGGACGGGACGGGTCTCGACCTCGGCCGTGCCAAGGGCGCGCAGAAGGCGGCTGATTTCCTGCGAACGCTCGAACCCGCCGCGTTCGGGATAGTGGATCACGACCCGCGCCTGCGCCAATGTCCGCGATCCGAAGGACGGTGTCGCCGCGGGGATGCCATTCCACGGAACGGGGGCCGTCGTGGCGGGGGGTTGCGTGAACACGGGTGCACCGGGAGGTGAGACGGGCACCGGCGATGGCGCAACGGGCACAGGCACAGGAACCGGCACGGGCGCCGGTGATGGCGCGACGGGCACGGGTACCGGCGCCGCGACAGGCGGGCTGGGTGGCGCGACGGCGACCGGCGTGCGGGGAGCGGGTTCCGCCGGAGCCGCCCGCTCGGGTCGGGGCGCCGGGGGGGCTTCGGGCGTCGGCTGCGGTTCGGGCGCGGCAGTCTGGCCGGGCAGGGGCGGCAGGTGCCGCCAGATGTCCTGCGCCGTGGGAATGCCCCCCGCATTGCCCTGCGCCCCCGCCTGCGCGGCGATCAGGCAGGCGGTCATGGTCAGCGCCCCAAGGCGGGCTGTCAGCTGGCTGCGGCGTTGGGTCATGTCACGGGCCTTTGCTGTGATGCGTGCGTCCCGGCACCTTGATCAGCCACCGGGGCGTTGCACGCGTTGTGGGATGCATAACGGACCCCGCCCGCGTGTCACGTCAAGTTCCGGTTATCCCCGCTGAACGGCAAAAAATCGCTTAATTTCAACGCTTAATTGCGGAAGGCGCCATGTCTTTCCGTCCAGGTTGTTGGTGCGACCGCTGGTCCTATTGGAACAGGATGTGACGCCGTCCGTCGCGCGCGTGATGAAAATCGCATGTCACCCGGAACACGTCGGCCAACAGGTCCTGCGTCAACACCTCGGCCGGGGGACCATCCGCCACGACGCGGCCCTGGTCAAGCACCAGCAGGCGGTCGCAGAACATGGCCGCGTGGTTCAGATCGTGCAGCGCCACGATGCTGGTCAGCCCAAGTCTGGAAACCAGCCGCAGCAGGTCCAGCTGATGCTGGATGTCCAGATGATTGGTCGGCTCGTCCAGGAACAGCTCCCGGGGCTGCTGGGCCAGGGCACGGGCGATCTGGACGCGCTGACGCTCGCCGCCCGACAGGCCCTGCCAGCTTTCATGGCGGAACGCGGTCATGTCGACCTGTTCCAGCGCCCGTTCGACCGCGATCATGTCGGCCGTCGAACATCCCGCCAGAGGCGCGCGGTGGGGTGTCCGTCCCAGCATCACGACCTCCTGGACGGTCACGTTCATCTCGGTCTGCGCGTGCTGCTGGACCAGAGCCACGCGCCGTGCGAGGTCGCGCCGGCGCATTCCCGCGATGTCCTGTCCATCCAGCGTGACCTGGCCCCGGTCCGGCCGCCGCAGCCCCGCCAACAGCCGCAGCAGAGAGGACTTGCCCGACCCGTTCGGCCCCAACAGCCCCAGGATCGTGCCCGGCTGGACGCGCAGCGACACGTCATGCAGGATCGCCTTGCGCCCGACGCCCCAGGACAGGTTGGTGGCTGCGATGCTCATGCCGTGGCCCTCGCGCGGTACAGGATCAGTGAAAAGCACGGGACGCCCACCAGCGCGGTGACGATGCCGATGGGCAGGGTCTGCTGGGTCATCACGCTGCGCGAGACGATGTCGGCCAGGACCATGAACACCGCGCCGACCACCGCGCAGGCGGGCAGCAGACGCATGTGTCCCGGCCCGATCAGGAACCGCACCGCGTGGGGGACGACCAGCCCGACAAAGCCGATGGATCCGACCATGCTGACGATGGTCGCGGTGATCAATGCCGTCGTCGCGAACAGGACGATCCGCACCCGGCCCACCGCGATCCCCATGGATGCGGCCGCGTCGTCGCCGAAGGTGAAGGCATCCAGCGCGTGTGCATACCAGATGCAGACGACAAGCCCGATCAGCATCACCACGGCCAGCAGCTGGAATTCCGGCCAGCGCACGCCTCCAAAGCTGCCCAGCAGCCAGAACATCACGTCACGCGCCTGCTGCGCGTTGCCCGAGGTGGTGACGACATAGGCGGTCAGCGCGTTGAACAGCTGTGCGGCAGCGACCCCGGCCAGGATCGTGCGATCCGGCCCGCCGCGTCCGCCATCCGACAGCAGCGCCACGAAGGCAAAGGCCGCCAACGCCCCCGCAAAGGCGCCGGCCGACAGCGACACGGTGCCCGCGCCGACGCCCAGGATGATCACCGCCACGGCCCCCGTCGACGCGCCCGCGGACACGCCCAGCACATAGGGTTCGGCCAAGGTATTGCGCAGCAGCGATTGCAGGATCGCACCGCAGATCGCCAATCCCGCCCCGCACAGCGCCGCGACCAGCGCCCGGCTGAGACGCAGGTCCCAGATCACGCTGTCCTGGATGCGGCTGATCTGGGCATCGGTCCAGCCCAGGTGGTTGGTGGCCGACAGGCCGACGGTCGCCAGCGGGATCCGCATCTCTCCAATGCTGACGGCCAAGGCCACCGCGACCGTCAGGGCCGCGGTCGCGATCATCAGCAGGGCGGCGAAACCTCCCCTGCCGCGATGGGCCGAAACGCTCATTTCCCCTGCAGCGCGTCCAGCTGACGGGCCAGCTCCTCGGCGCCATAGATGGTGCGGATCGTCGGGTTCATCGCCGCGCCGTTCATGGTCAGGATGTGGCCCTGCTGAACCGCGGGCATCTGGCTGACCGAGGGGTCGCTTTCCAGGAACGCGATCTTGTTGTCGGCGCGGTCCAGGTCCCACCGGTCGCGGTCCAGCGATGCAGCGACGATATAGGTCGGATCGGCGGCGATGATGCCCTCCCACCCGACAGTCGGCCATTCCGCCTCGGTCGTGATCGCGTTGCGGCCGCCCAGCAGGTCGGCGATGAAGCCCGACGCGCCGTTCTTGCCGCCCAGATAGGCGTCCTCTCCGGCCGAGGGGCTGGAGAACCAGAACAGGAAGGTCATGTCGTCGTCGCGGTCGAACCGCGCACGCAGGTCGGCCTCGCGCTTGCGGAAGTCTGCGATCAGCGCCTGCCCGCGATCGGCCACGTCGAAGATGCGCGATAGCTCGTCGATCTCCTGGTACAGAAGGACCATGTTCCACAGTTGATCGCGGCTGCCATAGATGTCGCCGGCATCGTCGCGGGTGTTGCAGATGCCGGGCGACAGATAGCTGGGAATGCCCAGATCGGCAAAGTCCTGTCGTTTGGCGACCTTGCTGTCATCGCCCAGCAGCAGCGGCAGCTGTGCCGCCACGAAGTCCGGCTCCTTGGTCAGGATCCCTTCCAAGGTGGGCTGTTCGACGGTCAGGATCTCGACGGCGGCATTCGCCTCTTCCAGCTCTGGCAGCACCTTGGTGGGCCAGAAGGCCGACGCGGCCAACCTGTCCTGCAGCCCCAGCATCAGCAGGATCTCGGCGCTGTTCTGGCCCAAGGCCACGGCATTCTGGGGTGCCTGCTCGACGGTGATCTCAACGCCGCAGTTCTCCAGCGTCAGCGGATACTGCGTCGGTTCGGCCCACAGCGCCGCGGGCGCTGCAAGACAGGCCAAGGCCACGAGGATGAATCGGGGGGGCTGGTGCATGGTCTGCTGCCTAATCGTGTATGACGTTGCCGGGCCGATAGCACCGCCGGATCAGGTCGGCAACGAAAATAGTCAACTTTAGGACCCCTCAACGATGGCGTCGCAGGGTGGGGGTGTTGCGGCGACGGAAATATCAGCGTCGGCACAGGGGGTTGCGTCGACGCTGTCAACTGTAACGCTTATCCTGCTTGTGTCGCGCCGTCGCGGACGTCGACCTCGGGGCGGTCGTCGCCCGACACGTCCTCCTCGCGCCAGGTGCCATTTTCGTCCTGGTACTGGACGACCTCCGACTCGCCGCTCAACTGCTGTCGCGCGGCGACGTCGTTGGCGGCGGCGGTCGCCTGTTCCTTTGTGGGATAGGTTTCCGAGAACACGTCGTCCAGCTTGTAGGCCCAGCCACCGTCATGCTCGACGATCTCGTACACGATCTTGGTCATTCGCTTTGTCCTTGCTTGGGCAGGCGCACGGTCACGGGTCGTCCGGTCCGCGCGATTGCCTGTTTTCACAGCTCCCGCATCAACGGCCGGCCCGCTCGCTCCGTTCCGTGAAAACTTTCCTGGCGCTGCATGCCCGCTGGCAGGCGCATCAGAACGCGTATTCCATCTTGATCCGGGCAGCCATGCCGCGGTCGGGGTCGGCCGCGTCGGACCCCCCGGCGAACCAGCCGATCGCCGCGTCGATTTCCAGTGCATCGGTCGGACGAAGGCCCAGGACCAGGTCCAGCGCGTCGCCCAGGTGGCTGTCCTGTCCCTGTGTCACCGACACGCGGCGATAGTGGTGGTACAGCAGATCGACCGATACCGCGTCGTTTGCCGTCAGGCCGACGCCCGCGGTCGCGATGCGGATATCGCTCAGATCGGGATCAAGCGCCTCGCCATAGTATTTCAGCTTGGCGAACCCGCCCAGACGCGCCTCGTTCGACTGCAGCCCGGTCTGGCGATAGGCGCGGTCGGTGCCGTCGTCGGGGTCGCCGTCGCCGCTGCCTTGGGCAAAGGCCACCGTCACGCGCGGCTGCAGGTCGTGATCCTCCCACAGGCGGGTCGCGCCGATGTCGAACCCGTATCCCTCCAAACGGCGGTCGTCGTCCGATCCGCGCGACAGCCCCGCATCCGCCCAATAGGTCAGGCCGTCGCCCAACTCTCCCCAGGACCGCAGGCCTAGGGACAGCTGCTCTCCGGCGCCCCTCTCGCGGTCGTCGCCAAGGATGGCGAAGGCCTCGACAAAGCGGTCATCAACAGGTTCCATCTGCGCAAGCAGGCCGTAATAGGCGATGCGGTCGCCGCGCGACCCCGGCTCGAACAGGGTGCGGGGCAGCCAGCCCACGCGGCCTGCCAGCGCGTCGATGCGTACCGGGCCCGCGTCAAAGCGGGCCATGACACCGTCGATGTTCTCGTCGATCAGCCATTCGCGTTCATCGCGGTACAACCACCGCCCGGCGCGAATGCGAAAGCCGTCGTCATACTGCAGATAGGCCTGATTGACGCGCGCGGTGTTGGTCGTGCTGCGCGGCTCTCCGCGTTCCCAGACCCGTTCGGAGAAGACGTCGAATTCGAAGAAGCCGGACCAGGTTTCCTCCAACGCGACCTCGCCGATCAGGCGGAACAGCGGGCTGACGGCCCCCTCACGGTCCCGGTCGCCATCATCCGTCTGCCGTTCATAGGCCAGGTCCAGCTGCAGCGACCGACGGAACTCGATCGCGGGCGGGTCGGCCAGGGCCGGGACGGGAAGGGATAGGGTCGCGGCAATCAGCAGGGGGCCGATACGGTCCATGCGCAGGTTCTCTCTTGGGAATCAGGTTGGCTGGTGGCAGGTGGCGCAGGCTCTGAGGGACTGCTCGATCAGCGCGTCCGTCGTGTGCCTGCGATCATCGAAACGAAGGCTGATGCGGATGTGGCGGGCCAGCGACAGCGTGCGCATGGTTGCGATGCGCTGGGGGCAGGGCAGGGGGCGGATGCCGGCATAGCCGTCCAGGAAGGCCCGGGCCGATGCGCTCAGCGCGCCGACGTCGCCCGTGGTCCGCAGGGCGTATTCGTCCAGATGCGCCAGGAAATTGCCCAGGTCCACCGCCGGGTCGCCCACCGCATACAGGTCCAGATCGACCAGCCAGACCTGCGCATCGGCGATCAGCACCTGGTCGAAATAGAAATCGCGGTGGATGCCGCAATGCTGGTCGTCGCAAAGCCGGCCCATCCGATCCCTGGCGGCGTGCAGGATGCGCCGCAGTTCCGCCTTTCGCGCGGGCAACTGCTCTGCCGCCTGGGTCAGGGCGCGATCCAGGACCGACAGCTCGTCCGCGTGGGTCCAGCGGCGGTCGGTGACAGGGGGAACCCCATGCAGGTGGGCCAGCGCCACGCCGGTCTGCGCCATCGCCGCGACATCCGTCGGGGTCAGGGGGCGGCCGGACACCTCGTCCTGCAACCACATTCGCATCGTGTCGACAATGCCGCGGGCGCGCGGGACACCCGCCCCGTGCGGTGCCTGACCGTCCAGACCGGCACCGCGCAGGGCATCGTGGATGGCAGGCATGCGGCCGTCCGTCCCCTTGGCACGCAGCTTGCCCAGGATGGCCGTGGTCGCCCCGCCAGTCGGATAGCGGACCAGTGCCCTGCGGCCTGGCTTGTGGCGGAGGAGTTGGGGCCGGCCCGTGAGATCAAGCCCCGTCGCCGCCTGCAGCGCGGGCCGCGCTTGGTCTGGGTCCAGGGCGGCGTCCAGCTGTGGCATGGCGGGGTCCGCGGATGCGCCGCGCATGACCTGGGCCGCACGGTCCAAGAGGGTCCGCGCGCGCGCAGGCCAGTCGGGATGGCGGGCACGAAACCCCTCGGTCACCAGCAACATCAGGGCGCGGGCATGGTGGAGGGGCAGCGTGACGGGCCCGCCGCCATAGCCGCGCAGGACCGCGCCCGCTATGGCATCGGCCTCGACGCGCGACAGGATGCCGTCCACCACCTGCGCATCGATCCGGGCCAGGAAGCTGCCCAGATCGCGGGCCGGATCGCCGCAGCCGGCGTTGTCCCAGTCCAGGATGACCGGACCATCGGCCCCCATCACCACCTGATCCGCGCTGAAATCGCCGTGCACCATCACCGGATCGAACGTGGCCTGGGCCAGCCGGTTGGCCAGATCGGTCGCGATCTCATGGGCCAGGACGCTCAGCTCGGCATCCAGCGGCGCAAGATCGGCGGCGGCGGTCAGGACCGACCTTGCATCGGCCGGGGCGGTCCATGCGGCTGCGGGTCGGAACGGATCGGCATGCAGCGCGGCCAAGGCCGCGCCGATCCGCGTGCAGGTGTCCGCGTCGGGCGCGTGACCGGTCATCTGCGGGCAGACCGGGCGGCCCGGCACCCAAGCGGTCATCATCGCGCGCAAGCCGCTGTCGGCCCCCAGCAGGGCGGCCTGCCCATGCGCCATGGCCGCTGTCGCGCCGACTAGCGCCTGGTCGAAGCCCGCCCCGGCCATGATCTTCAGAACCCCTCGCGGCTGGCCGTCAAGGTCGAGGCGGGCCACCAGCCGTCGCCCCGGCTTGTAGCGCAGCAGGATCAGGTCGCCTGCGGCCAGATGCGGCTGCACGCCGGTCACGCGCCGCAGGGCGTCCTGTCGCCGTGCAGGGTCCAGGAACCGCGCAAGGCTGCGCAGATGACGGTCCAGCCGCGCCGGGATGACGATCACGCCGCGGTCGGGCAGCATCACGACATCGGGGTTGTCGCGCCAACGGGACCGGCGGCTTTCCTCGGCATACCGGTCGGGGGCATAGGCATAGGCGGCCAGCGCCTCTCCGTCCGTGGACAGGAACGACGCGACGCAGCTGACCCCGGGTTTGTAGCGCAGATAGGCCGGCTGCAAGGCGTCACGCCCCAGGGCCGCCGCCATCGCCTGCGCGTCCAGCATCAGCGGCAGACCGACCAGCGCCGGATCACGGTCGCAGATCGCGCGATCAGCCGGAGACAGCACGCAGCGCCCCCCCATCCTGACCACGACCCTGCAGCGCCCACAGACGGGCATAGCGTCCCCCGCGCGCCAGCAGGTCGGCATGGCTGCCCTGTTCGGCCACCCGGCCCGCCTCCAGGAACACGATGCGGTCCGCGCGGGCGGCCTGCGACAGGTCATGGGTGATCAGCAGGCTGGTGCGGCCCTTGGCCAGGCGCCAGATCGCCTCGGACACGGTGGCCTCGTTGCTGCTGTCCAAGCCGGTCGTGGGCTCGTCCAGGACCAGCACCGGACAGCGGCGCAGGGCGGCGCGGGCAATGGCGATGCGCTGGCGCTGACCTGCCGACAGCGTGGCGCCGCGTTCCGCGACCTGGGCGTCATAGCCGTCGGGCAGGGCCGCGATGAAGTCATGCGCGTTGGCCAGGCGGGCGGCTGCCTCGATCTCGTCCCGGGTGACGTCGCGGCCCGCGCCCAAGGCGATGTTGTCGGCCAACGTGCCGCTGAACAGGACCGTCTCCTGTGGGACAAAGCCGATCTGGCGGCGCAGGCTGGTCATCGTCACGTCGCGGATGTCCTGCCCGTCGATCAGGATGCGCCCGCCCGACGGATCGTAAAGGCGCAGAAGCAGTCCGGCCAACGTCGACTTGCCCGCCCCGGACGGCCCTGTCAGCGCAACATTCGTGCCCGCCGGAATGTCCAGCGTCAGCCCGTCCAGTGTGGGCCGACCCCCGCCATAGCCGAAGGTCAGGCCGTCGAATGTGATCCGGCCGGCATAGGCGGGGGCGGCCACGGCACCGGCGCGGTCGCGGATCTCGGGCACCTCGTCCAGCAGCTGGACGACCCGCTCGCCCGCGGCGCTGGCCTTGGCCAGACGGGACGCGTATTTGGCATAGCCCCGAATGGGCCGGAACGTCGCCTTGAGATAGGTGATGAAGACCAGCAGGTCGCCCGGCGTCAGCCGCCCGCGCAGCACCTGCAACGTGCCGAAATAAAGAACCAGCGCGATGGCGCAGGCGACCAGCAGGTCGACCAGCCGTTCCAGCCCGGCCGCGATGCGCTTGGCCCGCACGTCGCCCGCCATGCTGGTGCCGTTCGCACCGGAGAAGGTGTCGGCCGCGCGATCCTCGATCGACAGGGCCTGAACCGTGCGCATGGAGGACATCGCCTCGGCCGCGGTGGCGGCCATCTGGCCCTCGACCTTGCGCTGCTTGCGGCTGGCGGCCTGGATCTTCTTTCCCGCGCGGATGGATGCGAACCACAGAACCGGCAGCGGAATCAGCGCGATCAACGCCAGCTGCCAGTCCAGCACCATCATCACGGCGACCATGCCCAGCAGGACCAGCACGTTCGCGGCCAGCGGCAGGGCGGCAGTGACGGCGGTCTCCTTGAGCATGGCCACGTCACCGATCAGGCGCATGGTCAAATCGCCCGCCTTGGACCGGGTGTGAAAGCCAAGCGACAGTCCCTGCAGGTGCCGGAACAGGTCGCCGCGGACCTGGGTCAGCACCCGGTTGCCGACGATCGCAAAGCCGATGGTCGCCAGGTACTGGAACAGCGCGCGCAGCCCGATGATGCCCACCAAGCCAACCGCGCACAGCGCCAGAAGCGTCATGGGATCCAGCGTATCCACCGCCGCGACCCCCGATCCGCCTGTCCCCGCCGTGCCGGACGGCACCACGCGGTCGATGACGAATTTCAGCGGCCAAGGTTCCAGCAGCCGCATCAGCGTCGCGCTGACCAGCGCGGTGGTCGCCCCCGCCAGCACCGCCCGATGCGGGCGCAGATAGGGGGCAAACCGACGCAGCACGCGGCGCAGGCCGGGCAGCGATTCCGTCAGCGTCTCGGGACGCGATCGTGACATCACGCGGCCTCCTGCCCTGCGGCGCCGGCACGGGCGATGATGCGGGACACGATGCGGTCCCACCCGTGATGGGCCAGAACCTCGGCGCGGGCGCGTGCGCCCATCGCGGTGGCCGCCGCGGGATCGCGGGCCAGATCCGCAAGGGCCGCGGTCAGGGCGTCTGGATCATCCGGTACCACGGTGGCGCCAAGCCGGCCACGGTCCAGCACCTGCGCCAGATCGCCCACGTCGCTGGCCACCACGGGCAGCCCCGCAGCCATGTATTCGTAGAGCTTCAGCGGAGAGAAATAGAACGGCTGATCGGCCCGATAGGGGGCCGTGGCGACATGCATCCGTGCCAGCCAGCCGGGGATCTGATCGGGTTGGACCGCCCCCGTCAGGTGGGCCGCGTCAGACAGGGAAAGCTGGTCCAACCGGTCCAGGATCGCCGCCCGTTGCGGCCCGTCACCCACGATCAGCAGGCGCGCATCGGGAACGGGGCCCCGTCGCAGCAGGGCAAAGGCCTCGACCAGGGTCGCGGTGTCGTGCCAAGGCTTCAGCGTGCCGACGAAGCCCACGGTGAACGGCCCATCCGGCGCCGGGCTGCCGTCGAAGCGTGCCGCATCGACGCCGTTGGGGATGACCGCCACCCGGTCGGGCAGGGCCCCCAGGTCGCGGGCGTAATCCGCCGCCGCCGCCGACACGGCCGCGACCAGACGGGCGGCACCGAATGCCCGGCGGGCGCTGGCTTGGGCGTCCGACTGGCGGACCATGTGGCGGTAACGGGTCTGCTCGGCGATCAGGGGGGCGTTCAGTTCCAGGGCCGACGGCACACCGCCGCGACTGGCCCATTCCATCGCCCCATGCGCGAACAGCGCGTGGCGTTCATAGACCAGGTCGAACGGCCCCGCCTGCGTCAGCGCCGCGGCGACCGTCTCGTTCAGCGCCAACGCCCAAGCGGCACGCGCTTCCGCGTCGTCGCCACGCGGCGCGCCGGGCAGGGGGTGCAGCGCCACCGTCGCGAACTCCGCCGCGGGCGCCACCGCCAGGCACGGAGAGAACAGCGTCACCCGGTGGCCCATCGCCAGCAGCACTCGCAGCACGGATTGCACATGGATCGATGCGCCCTTGGTGCCGAAGGGCGGAATGCCAGGATCGGTGGTGACATAGGCGACGTGCATCACGCGGACCTCTGCTGGGGAAGGTCGGTGCCCGCGATGGCGTCGTGCCAGATGGCGCGAAGCCGCGCGGCGTTGACGTGCTGGTCGAATTCCTGCGCGATCAACGCGCGTCCTGCGGTCGAGAACCGCTGCCGCAGGTCCGCATCGTCCAGCATCCGCGCAAGCGCCGTGGCCAGCGCCTGGGGGTCGCCTTCGGGGACGCAGAACCCGGTCTGCCCGTCGCGGACCAGTTCCGGGATGCCGGTGACCGCGGTCGAGACGCAGGGCGTTCCCAGGGCCATCGCCTCCAGCAGGACGGTGGGCAGGCCGTCGCGGTTGCCGTCGTGGCCCACCACGCAGGGGCAGGCGAAGACGGCAGCCTGGCGCATCATCGCGATCACCTCGGATTGCGGACGCGGGCCGGCCAGGGTGACCGCATCGGCCAGGTCGGCGGCGGCGATCTGGGCCGCCAGATAGGACGCCTCGTCCCCGCCGCCCACGATGGTGCAGCGCACGCTTCGGCCCTGGTCGCGCATCAGGCGCACGGCCTCGATCAGGATGTGGAACCCCTTCTTCTCGACCAGGCGTCCGACCGCCAGGATGTCGGTCGCATCGGGTGCGGGGTTCTGATGGGCGAAACGGTCCAGGTCCAGGCCGTTGTAGATGCGGCTGACATTGGTCGCGTCCTGGCCGAAGCGCTGTTCCAGATAGCCGACATTGTAATCCGACACGGTGACGACATGGGCCGCGTCGCGCAGCTTCTCGTCCAGGCGGATGTTCTCCTCGTAGTCAAAATAGATGTCCTTGGCATGCGCCGTGAAGGTATAGCCGATCCCCGCCAGCTGTGCCGCCAGCCGCGCCACCGTCGTGGACACGGTGCCGAAATGCGCGTGCAGATGCGCCACCCCGCGTTCGCGGCAGGCCAGCGCCAGCTCCAGCGCCTGCGCAACATCCTGGCCGCTGCTGTTCTTCATCTGGCCCAGCAGGGTCCATGACGCCGCGGGCAGCCCGGCCCGGGCGCGCATCATCAGCCGCCAGAACGCGTCGGGGTTCTTCAGCCGTTCGGTCAGTCGGGTGACGGGCGCGCGGACCTTGCCCAGGTTGTCCTGGAAATGCGTCTCCTCGACCGGGCGCAGCGAGAAGATCTCGATCGGCTGGCCCGCGGCCTCATGCGCCAGGATCTCGTTGACGATGAACGTCTCGGAATAGCGGGGATAGCGCTTCAGGACATAGCCGATCTTGGGTGCGGACATGGGAGGACGGTTCCTTGTGTCGGGTCTTCAGGCCAGGCGGCGCAGGGATTTGCGGGGGGCCAGCATCCGCGTGGCCATCGCGGTGACGCGCGACAGCCCGTCCAGGTCCACGCCGCGTGGTCCGGCCTGCCGGGTCACCGCGCGGCCCAGCCAGTTGCCGATGGCGGCGGGCGACAGCACATCGGGATGAATCATGTCGGCGATGCCGCGATCCTGCATGCGCTGCGCGCGGATCAGCTGTTCGGTGCGCGGCCGGACCCGCGGGACCACCAGCGACGGCAGGCCGAACGACATCATCTCGCAGGCGGTATTGTAGCCGCACATCGCCACAAGCGCCGCCGCGCGCGCGGCCAGCCCTACCGGTTCGGCCACGAAATCGACCACGGTCAGGTCAGTCCGGCCCTGCGCCAGCGCCGCCACGCGGGCCCGTGCCTCGGGCGGCATCTGCGTGCCGGTGATCAGGATGCCCTGATGGCCCGCGGGCATGGGCGCCGCGGCGAAGGCCGTGCACAGGGCCACCCCGTCGCGCCCGCCGCCCACCTGGCACAAAACGAACGGGCGCGCATCGCCCCCCGTCACCTGCAGCGGGTCGGCCCCCTGCGCATCGGGCGACAGGCGCGCCCGCTGGTCCAGATAGCCGGTATAGGTCACGCGGGCGGACAGTTCGGGGCCCAGCCCGTATTCGTCAGCCGTGGGAAAGAACGCCGGGTCGCCATAGACCCAGATGTCGTCGTAGTGATCCTGCAGCGCCTCGAAATTGCGCTGGCGCAGCCATTGCTGGCGCATGACAGACGGCCGGTCGATGATGTCGCGCAGCCCCAGCACGATCCGCGTGCGGCCCGACCGCTTCAGTGCGCGCAGGGTCGGGCCCAGTTCGTACTGGGCACCGCGGGGAACGTTGTCGACGATCATCAGGTCGGGCTGAAAGTTCTTGACCGCGGCTCGGATCGTCGCCGCGCGGATGTCGCACAGCGCGTCGACCCCGATCCCCAGGTCGCGGGCATGATAGGTGCCGTCCGAGGCCTTGGCATAGGCCGGCAGCGTCAGGCAGTCGACGCCCGCGGGCAGGGCGAATGCCCCGGCCTCGCGCATGCCGGCCACCAGCAGCACCTCGGGGTCGTGACCGCATTCGCGGATCGCCTGCGCCAGCAGCATGTTGCGCCGCAGATGACCAAAGCCCAGAGTGTCGTGCGAATACAGGACCACCCGCGGCGCGCGGGTCCGCTGACGGCGCAGCGCGGCGGCGTATTGGAGCGGATCGGCGGGGTTCATCTTGGTCATCGGGCCCTCGGGATCTGGGGGTGCGGAGGTGCTTGGACGGCGGCGTCTTCGTGCTTCCAAAATATTGGCGTGCGATCCAAAGCTGCAAATTAGAAGATCATTAGAGCCGCGCATCGGCGTTTTTACGGCCGCGAAGTTGCGCTAGTCTGCCGTCTCAGGCGGCACCGTGCCGCCACCGGCCGGGAACGTAACGCCATGAGAATCCGCACGAAAATCATGCTCAGTCACTTGACCGGCCTGGTCACGGTCACGCTTGTATGTCTGGCGATCATCATCGGGCTGGGCCTGACGCGCGAGGACCGGCGGCAGCTTCAGACGTCCTATGCGCAGCTGCGCAACATCAACCTGGTGGCGGTCGACGCCAACAAGCTGTCCGCCCAGATCGCCGAACTGTTCGTCGCCGGGGACCAGGACGCCGAGATCCGCGAGGCGCGCGATTCGCTGCTGTCCGGGCTGCAGCGCCAGCGCGACCTGATCCGCGAGGAGCATGCGCTGGCCGGAGAGCCCGATGCGACCTGGGGCGGACTGGACCGCGTCGCCCAGATGGAGATCAAGGTGCAGGAGATCGACCAGTCGCGCCTGCTGATCCAGGATCACCTGCAGGCGGGCCGGCGCGCGGAGGCGCTGGAGGTGTTCAACACGCGCATCTATCACCAGCTGGGGCAGGTGCTGCTGGAGCTGGTCGAGGAGGCGACCGTGCGTGAACGTGCCGAGGTTGCCGAGGCGCTGGCCAGTTCGTCCCGCCTGTCGGAACGCGCCGTGGATCTGGCCATCGGGCTGATCGTGGTCGTGGCGGTCTTGGGTGTCGCGAACATCGTGATGATGAACCGCGCGATCCTTCGCCCCGTCTCGGCGCTCTACGCGGGGGCCGAGGCGGTCGGGCGGGGCGATCTGACGCACGTGATCGACAATCCGTCGCCCGACGAGTTGGGCAACCTGTCGCGCCGCTTCAACCAGATGACCGGACAGATCCGCGACCAGCGCGACAGCCTGCTGCAGGCGCAGTCCACGCTGTCCCAGCAGGTCGAGGAGCGCACCCGCGAACTGCGCGAACGGTCGGAGGCGCTGGTGGCCAGCAACGATCGGCTGCGGTCGGTCGATGCCAGCCGCGCGAACTTCTTCGCCGATATCAGCCACGAGCTGCGCACGCCGCTGACGATCCTGCGCGGCCAGGCCGAGATGGCGATCCGCACCCCCGACGCCGATGCCGCCACCCTGCAGCAGGTGCTGTCCGAGATCGTCCGCAAGACCGACCAGATCGGGCGGCTGATCGATGACCTGCTGTTCCTGGCGCGGTCGGAATCGGGCTCGATCATGGTCAACCGCACGCGCGTCGTGCTGCAGGACATCGTGGGCGACGTGCTGCTGGACGGCCAGAACATGGCGATGCGCCCCGGCGTGCGCATCCGTCCCAGCCAGCCCAGCGAACCGGTCGAGGTGCGCGGTGATCCCGACCGCCTGCGTCAGGCCGTGCTGATCGCGCTGGACAACGCGATCCGCCTGGCGCCCGCCGACACCACCGTCAGCCTGGAGCTGGCGCAGTCACAGGATCACGCCCATATCCGCGTGCGCGACCAGGGACCGGGTTTCACGGGCGATGAACTGGGCAGCGCCTTCACCCGCTTCTACAGCGCGCGCCCGTCGCGGCCGCGGTCGGGTCGCGGGTTGGGCCTCGGGCTGTCCATCGCGAAATGGATCGTCGACCAGCATGACGGCGCCATCCGCATCGACAGCGCGCCCGGCCGCGGCGCCGTGGTCGAGATCACCATGCCGTTGGCACGCAGGGCCGTCGCATGAGCCCCGATCGCGTTTTGGTGGTCGAGGACGATACCGAGATCGCCGCCCTGCTGGCCGGTGGCCTGACGGCCGAGGGCTATCACGTCGATCTGGCCGACTGCGCGGCGGGGCTGGACCAGCGGTTGCGGGACGGGGGCTATGACCTGGTCGTGCTGGACCGGATGCTGCCCGACGGCGACGGCGCCGACCTGTGCCAGGAGATCCGCGCGGCGGGCCATGACGTGATGATCCTGATGTTGACCGCCAAGGACGCGCTGGCCGAGAAGCTGGAGGGGCTGGGGGCGGGGGCCGACGACTACATGACCAAGCCCTTCGCCTTCGAGGAACTGCTGGCCCGCATCGCGGTCCTGCTGCGCCGTGCGCCTGCGCGCGAGGACCGCCCGTCCCGCATCGTCATCGGCGATCTGTGCCTGGACCTGGACACCAAGACCGCGACGCGACGCGACCGCGACCTGGACCTGACCGCGACCGAGTTCTCGCTGCTGCGGTTTCTGGCAGAGCGTCCCGACAAGGTTCAGTCGCGCGTGGATATCCTGAAGGGTGTCTGGGGATACAACTTCGACCCGCAGACCAACATCGTCGAGGTCTATATCGCCTATCTGCGCAAGAAGCTGGACCAGGACGGCGACGAGCGGATGATCCACAACCAGCGCGGCTTCGGGTATCTGCTGTCGGCCCGGTGACGCGGTCCTGTCATGAAAGCTTCACTGGCGCCGTGATCATAGTTCCATTATTCGGGAATCATGGAACATGACCGCGCCTCCCATGCCTTCGCCACCCTTGGCCATCCCGGACGCCTTGCCGTCGCCCGGCTTCTGATGCGCTTTGCCCCCCGCGCCGTCCGCCCGACCGAGATCGCGCAGGCGCTGGGGCTGAAGCCGAACACCCTGTCGCACTACCTGTCCGACCTGACGGGATGCGGGCTTGTCGCCGTGCGGCGACAGGGGCGGTCGCTGCTCTATTCGATCGATGTCGATGCGACGGGCCGCCTGCTGGGCTATCTGGCAATGGACCTTGGCCGCGCGCGCCCGGACGTTCTGACCAGCATCCCACAATCCAAGGAGCCGACCGTGACGCATACCGGTTTCCATGTCCTGTTCATCTGTTCAGGCAATTCCGCCCGATCGCTTTATGCCGAGGCGCTGCTGCGCGATCTGGGCGGCGATCGGTTCATCGCCCATTCGGCAGGCACCCGGGCGGGAACGCATCCGAACCCCCTTGCGCTGCAGGTCCTGGACCGCAACGGCCACGACACGACCACCCTGCGGTCCAAGCATCTGTCCGAGTTCCAATCGCCAGACGCCCCCAGGATGGATTTCGTCTTCACCGTCTGCGACACCTCCGCGGCCGAGGAATGCCCCCCTTGGCCCGGCCAGCCGATCACTGGGCATTGGGGACTGCCCGACCCGGTCAAGGCGCAGGGGACGGACGCCGAACGGGCGCTGGTCTTTGCCCGGACCTATGCCGCCCTGCGCCGCCGGATCGAAGCCTTTGCCGCCCTGCCGGTGGCCAGCCTGGACCGAATCTCGCTTCAGAACCGGGTCGATCAGATCGATGCCCGTGAACTTGCCAAGGACTGACCCCATGACCCGAATCGCACTGAATGGCCTGGGCCGCATCGGAAAACTGGCCCTGCGCCGGATGATCGATCTGGGCCTGGGGGACCGGATCGTCCTGCTGAATGACGCGGCGGGCGATGCCGATCAGCACGCCCTGCTGATGGAATTCGACAGCGTTCACGGCCGCTGGTCCAAGCCCGTCGCGGCAGACGGCGCGGCGCTGGTTCTGGATGGCCACCGCATTCCGCTGACGCATCACCGGACCATCGACGCCCTGCCGCTGCGTGACCTGGGGGTCGACCTGGTGATCGACGCGACGGGCGTGTTCAAGACCGCGGACCGGATCGCGCCCTATTTCAATGCGGGCGTGGCGCGTGTCGTGGTCAGCGCACCGGTCAAGGATGGCGGGGCGTTGAATCTGGTCTATGGCGTGAACCATCACCTCTATGACGGCAGCCAACAAATTGTGACGGCGGCCAGCTGCACGACGAACTGCCTGGCCCCGGTGGTCAAGGTCGTCCACGAGGCCTTGGGAATCCGCCACGGGTCGATCACCACGATCCATGACGTCACCAACACGCAGACCATCGTCGACCGACCGGCCAAGGACATGCGACGCGCACGCTCGGCGTTGATGAACCTCATTCCCACGACGACCGGCAGCGCCACGGCGATCACGCTGATCTATCCCGAACTGAAGGGTCGGCTGAACGGCCACGCGGTCCGGGTGCCGCTGCTGAACGCCTCGCTGACCGACTGCGTGTTCGAGGTCGAGCGTCCGACAAGCGTGGAGGAGGTCAACGCCCTGTTCGCCGCCGCCGCGGCGGGACCGCTGGACGGCATCCTGGGCTATGAGACGCGGCCGCTTGTGTCCACCGACTATGTCAACGATCCGCGCAGCGCGATCATCGACGCGGGATCGACGATGGTCGTGAACGGGACGCAGGTCAAAATCTATGCCTGGTACGACAACGAATGGGGCTATGCCTGCCGGCTGGTCGATGTCGCGCGCATGGTCGCGGGGCGGATGGCATGAACCCGGTCCGCGCCTATGCCGCGGTGACGGCGGCCTATTGGGCGTTCATGCTGTCGGATGGCGCGTTGCGCATGCTGGTGCTGCTGCACTTCAACGGACTGGGCTTTTCCCCGGTCCAGCTGGCATGGCTGTTCCTGCTGTACGAGGCTGCGGGGATCGTCACGAACCTGGCCGCGGGCTGGCTGGCGGCCCGGTTCGGGCTGGCGGCGACCCTGTACGCGGGCCTGGGCATCCAGATCGCGGCCTTGGCGACGCTGGCGCAGCTGGACCCGGCATGGAGCGTCACGGCATCGGTGATGTTCGTGATGGCGGTGCAGGGCGCGTCGGGTGTCGCCAAGGATCTGTCCAAGATGTCGTCGAAGTCGGCGGTTAAGGTCCTTGCCCCTGCCGCCGATGGCGGGCTGTTCCGATGGGTGGCTGCGCTGACCGGGTCGAAGAACGCCGTCAAGGGCATGGGCTTTTTCCTTGGCGCCGCACTGCTGGCCTTTGCGGGGTTCCAGGCGGCGATCTGGGGCATGGCCGCGGTGCTGGTCGCGATCCTGGTGGCGATGGTCCTGTTCCTGCCCGCGGGCCTGCCCGGTCGGGTGAAGGGGACCGAAGGATGGTCAGGCTGGCGGTCGCGGGACAGCCGCGTGAACCGGCTGTCCCTGGCGCGCATGTTCCTGTTCGGTGCGCGCGACGTGTGGTTCGTGGTGGGAATCCCGATCTACTTTCAGGCCGTCCTGTCCGATGGCACCGCCGAAGGGCGGCGCGAGGCCTTCTTTCTGGTCGGCGGTTTCATGGCGCTGTGGATCATCCTTTATGGCGCGGTTCAGGCCGCCGCCCCGCGCATCCTGGGCGGCTCCGGCCGACCCGAGGCGCAGATCACCCGGGACGCGGTCCGGTGGGCAGGTCGGCTGGTACCCATCCCCTTCGTGATGGCGGCGGCGGTCGTGATCGCGGGCGATCCTGCGCCTTGGCTGACGATGCTGCTGGTTCTGGGCCTGCTGGTCTTCGGCTTCGTCTTTGCGGTCAATTCGTCCGTTCATTCATACCTGATCCTGGCCTTTGGTCAGGCACAGCGGATCACGCGGGATGTCGGTTTCTACTACATGGCGAACGCGGCGGGCCGCCTGATCGGGACGCTGCTGTCGGGCCTGTCCTATCAGGTCGGCGGGCTGCCGCTGTGTCTGGCCACAGCCGGCGCGATGGCGGCTGCCAGCTGGTGGGCGGCACGCCGCCTGCTGATCGACATCCCGGAAAGCGCGGGGCCGGCCCGCTGAAGGCCGTCCTGCATCCTTTACGGTTGCAGCAGAAAACCCCGCGTGCGCGGCACGGGCGCGCAGCGGCGCAGGAACCGCCGCGCCTGCCACCCTGACCGGATATGCGCAAGCGCCAGTCGGGGTCCTGCGGCGGCGATGACCTCGGTCGCGCGGTCGCGATGAAACTGCCGCGAGGTGCGGGCATAGGCGATGGCATCCAGCGTGTGCCAGCCGAATGTCTCGCGGCACCCCTCTCCCATGCCCGGCCGCGTGCGGTTGTGATAACGCAGCGACCGCCATGCGACGCGGGCGACCTGCACCGGCCTGGACGGATCGACCCAGATCAGAAGATGGGCACGGGCGGCGCGCTCATGCATCGTCTCGTAATGACCGCCCTCGATGATCCAGTGCTCCTGCGCATGGATCTCGCGGGTCAGGGCATCAAGCTCGCCGGTGCTGCGATGGACAAAGCCCGGCATCCAGCTCAGCTGATCCATGTGGTACGCGGGCAGGCCGGCCAACGCGGCCAGCCGCATCGCCAGCCAGGACTTTCCCGTCCCTGACCCGCCCAGAACCATCACCCGTGTCACCAAATTCATCCATCCCCCAACCGCTCACGAACGCGCGATCAACACGCTCTACGCGGATTGGTTCGGATTTGGCAGGATAATTCCAGCTTGGGACGATTCACGCCGATCCTTGCACGACGCTGGTTCCGCAACCTCGCAGCGCGGAGGATGTCCATGCGTGGGATCGGTCGGCGGTATGGGGATGGTAGGCCCGGCAGGACTTGAACCCGCAACCAAGGCGTTATGAGCGCCCTGCTCTAACCAATTGAGCTACAGGCCCCCGCAGCACGCATTGCCTAGTGCCGCATGGCGGTCAGGTCAAGCTTGGGCGTTGCCCAACGGGTGCGGTTCCGCTATCGGGGGGCCGACATCAGCCGGGGGCCGACATGACACAGAACGGGATCAGCTATCGCGACGCAGGCGTCGACATCGACGCGGGGAACGCGCTGGTCGAACGGATCAAGCCCGCCGCCGCCGCCACGCAGCGGCCGGGCGTCATGGATGCGCTTGGCGGGTTCGGCGCGCTGTTCGACCTCAAGGCTGCGGGCTATGACGACCCGATCCTGGTCGCCGCCACCGATGGCGTGGGCACCAAGCTGCGCATCGGTATCGACACCGGGCATCTGGATGGTCTGGGCCAGGACTTGGTCGCGATGTGCGTGAACGACCTCGTCTGCCAGGGCGCCGAGCCGCTGTTCTTCCTGGACTATTTCGCCACCGGCAAGCTGTCCGTCGACGAGGGTGCCCGCGTGGTCGAGGGGATCGCCCGCGGCTGCAAGGCCGCCGGCTGCGCCTTGGTCGGCGGAGAGACCGCCGAGATGCCCGGCATGTATCACGACGGCGATTTCGACCTTGCGGGCTTTGCGGTGGGCGCGATGAACCGCGGCGCGGCGCTTCCCGCGGGCGTGGGGCAGGGGGACGTGCTGCTGGGCCTGGCCTCGGACGGCGTGCATTCCAACGGCTATTCGCTGGTCCGCAAGGTCGCGGAACGCGCCGGTCTGGCGTGGTCCGACGCCGCCCCCTTTGCCGACACCACCCTGGGAGAGGCGCTGCTGACGCCCACGCGGCTCTACGTCAAGCCCGCCCTGGCCGCGATCCGCGCTGGCGGCGTGCACGCGCTGGCCCATATCACCGGCGGCGGCCTGACCGAGAACCTGCCCCGCGTCCTGCCCAAGGACTTGGGCGCGGACATCGACCTGGGCAGCTGGCCGCTGCCCCCCGTCTTCGCCTGGCTGGCCCAGGCAGGCGGAATTGAGACGTCCGAAATGCTCAAGACCTTCAACAGCGGCATCGGCATGATCCTGGTCGTGGCCGCTGACCGCGCCGATGCGCTGACCGACCTGCTGTCCCAGCAGGAAGAGACGGTGCACCGCCTTGGCACCGTCACGGCGGGCGCGGGCGTACGCTATTCCGGCACGCTTGCGTGAAACGGGTCGCGATCCTGATCTCGGGGGGTGGGTCGAACATGATCCGCCTGCTGCAGGACATGACCGGCGATCACCCGGCGCGCCCCGTACTGGTCGCGTCGAACGATCCGCAGGCGGGCGGACTGGCCCGTGCCGCCGAACTGGGCGTGCCGACCGCGTCCGTCGATCACCGCGACTTTCCGCGCGACCGGGCGGGGTTCGAACAGGCGCTGCTGCAGCCGCTGCTGGCGGCCCGGCCCGACATCATCTGCCTGGCCGGCTTCATGCGCATCCTGACGCCCGAATTCGTGCAGCGGTTTCAGGGGCGGATGCTGAACATCCATCCTTCTCTTTTGCCCAAATACCCCGGTCTCGACACCCATGCCCGCGCCATCGCCGCCGGTGACGCCGAGGCCGGCTGCACCGTGCACCTGGTCACGCCGGAACTGGACGCAGGGCCGGCCCTGGGTCAGGCGCGCGTGCCGATCCTGCCCGGCGATGACGCCGCGACCCTGGCCGCGCGTGTGCTGGTGCAGGAACACCGCCTGTACCCGGCGGTGCTGCGGCGGTTCGCGTCAGGCGACCGGACGCCCCTGGTCCTTTAGCCCCACAGCAGGGCCAGTGTCGCGGCCGGGTCTTCCTGGGTCCAGATCTCGGGGCCCAGGGCGATGAAGTCGGTGATCGGCGTCAGCTGGGTGATCAGCTCTCGCGTGATGGCGCCTTCGGCCACGACCGGCACCTCGATCATCTCGGACCACCACTGGAACAGCTCCAGTTCGACCGGATCGCCACGATAGAGCGCGCTGTCGCTGACCGGACCAAAGGCCACGTAATCCGCACCCGCCTCGGCCGCGTTCATGCCCTCGTGGCGCGACGTGCCGCAGAACGCGCCGACGATCGCGTCGTCGCCCAACTCCTTGCGGGCATAGCGCACGGCCTTGGCCCCATCGTTCAGGTGCACGCCGTCCAGCCCGTGGCGCAGCGCCAGCTTGACGTGATCGTCGATCACCACGGCCACGTCGCGGGCATGGGCGATCTCGCGTGCCATGTCGGCCAGGCGGCCCAGCTCGTCCTCCTCGGCGCCGCCGCGGATGCGCAGGCAGGCGGGGGCCACGCGGTCCATCACCTCGGCCAGCATCGGTGCCAGGCTGGATGCCTGGGCGCCGGCAGGGGTCATCAGGTACAGTTGAGGGGCGTCGGTCATGGCGATCTCCTTTGTGTCGCAGATAGCGCAGCTTGCCCGCCGCCGCCAGACGGACTATCTGCCGGACCATGCAGATCGAACGCCAACCCGTCATCATCCTCGTGCGCCCGCAGATGGGCGAGAACATCGGCGCGGCCGCCCGCGCCATGCTGAATTTCGGCCTGACCGACATGCGCATCGTCGATCCGCGCGACGGCTGGCCCAACCCCAAGGCCGTCGCCATGGCCTCGGGGGCAGCGGGCCGCGTGCTGGACACGGCCCGCGTCTATCCCACGCTGGCCCTGGCGATGGAGGGCATCGACTATGCCTATGCCACCACCGCGCGCGGGCGCGAACTGACCAAGCCCGTCTTCACGCCCGCCACCGCGATGGCCCAGGCCCGCGCCCATGATGGCCGCTCGGCGATCATCTTCGGCCCCGAACGCACGGGGCTGGAGAATGACGACATCGCGCGGGCCAACGCCATCGTGACGGTGCCGGTGAACCCCGATTTCCCGTCGCTGAACCTGGCCCAGGCCGTCCTGCTGATGGGATACGAATTCGGCCGCGACATCCTGCCGCCCGAACCCGCGCCCCATCTGCGCCGGTCCGAGGCCGAAGCCCCTGCCGACCGCATCGAGATCGAGCGGTTGGGCGACCATTACGACGACCAGCTGACCCAGGCCGGGTTCTTCTTCCCGGAAACCAAGGCCGCGTCGATGCGTCTGAACATGCGCAACATGTGGTCGCGTCTGACCCTGACCAAGGGCGACGTGCGGATCCTGCACGGCGTCCTGCGTCAGTTGACCCGGCGCTGACCCGCCCCTAACCTCCGCCCGAAAGGAGCCTTGCGATGGCCAAGCGACCTGTCTTCCAGGAAGTCTCGGACCCGACCGCAGCCCGACCCGTCCAGACCACCGGCATGATCGACGCCCGCCCCCGCGGCGCGCGGCGCGCGATCCGCGCCTGGCTTGCCGTGCTGTTCGTGCTGGTCCTGGCGATGATCGTCGTGGGTGGCGCCACGCGCCTGACCGGGTCGGGCCTGTCGATCACCGAATGGAAACCCGTGACCGGGGCCATCCCGCCCATGAACGCCGCCGACTGGCAGAGCGAATTCGACCTTTATCGCCAGATCCCGCAGTACCAGGAGCTGAACCGCGGCATGTCGCTGTCGGAGTTCCAGTACATCTACTGGTGGGAATGGGGGCACCGCCTGCTGGGCCGCGTGGTCGGTCTGGTCTGGGCTTTGGGCTTCGTCTTCTTCTGGGCCACATCGCGCATTCCCACGGGCTGGACGCCCCGCCTGCTGTCCCTGGGGGCGCTTGGCGGCCTGCAGGGCGCGATCGGCTGGTGGATGGTCAGCTCGGGCCTGAACGAGGGGATGCTGCGTGTCGCGTCCTATCGCCTGGCCACGCATCTGGGCATCGCCTTCCTGATCCTGGGCCTGATCACCTGGTACGTCCTGCAATTGTCGCGGTCCGAGGCCGAGCTGATGCGCGCGCGCCGCGCCGGAGAGGCCAAGCTGTTCCGCATGTCCACGGGGCTGATGCACCTGACCTTCGTGCAGATCCTGCTGGGCGCGCTGGTCGCGGGCATCGATGCCGGCCGCACCTATACCGGCTGGCCCACCATGGGCGGCGAATGGATCCCGGCTGCGATCTGGGACGGCACCCTGGGCTGGCGGAACTTCTTCGAGAACCCGGCCCTGGTCCAGTTCATTCACCGCATGACCGGCTATCTGCTGGCGATCTTCGCCGTCGTCGTGTGGCTGCGGGCGCGCCGCTCGCCCCATCCGGTGACGCGCGGCGCCTTCAGCGTCATGATCGTGGCGATGGCCGCGCAGATCGGGCTGGGCATCCTGAACGTGATGCACGCATCGCCCCTGCACCTGGCCCTGACGCACCAGTTCGGCGCCGTCGTGCTGTTCGCGATGATCCTGCGGGCGCGCCACCATGCGCGCTATCCCTTTGAAACCTCGATCCGGGGGGCGATCCGATGACCGCGCTGACCGACCTGCTGGCCTTCCAGCGCCAGACCGAAGCCCTGTCCTCCGTCGCCGAACGGTTGGGCTGGGACCAGGAGACCGTGATGCCCCGCGGCGCCGCCGAACAACGCGCCGAGGAGATGGGCGCGATGGAGGAGGTGCTGCATGACCGCCGCACCGATCCGCGCATCGGCGAATGGCTGGACGCGGCCGATCCGCAAAGCCCCGCCGACCGCCGCGCCGTCGCCCTGATCGCGCGGGACTATGCCCGCAGCAGCCGCATTCCCGCGCGGCTGGCCTCCGAGTTGGCGCGTCTGACCTCGCTGGCCCAGGGCATCTGGGCCGAGGCCCGCGCCAAGGACGCGCCCGCGGATTTCCTGCCGACCCTGGATCAGGTCCTGATGCTGAAGCGCGAGGAGGCCGCCTGCCTGGCCGATGGCGGCGATCTTTATGACGCCCTGCTGGAGGATTACGAACCCGGCATGAGCGGGGCGCGTCTGGCGACGCTGTTCGACGCGATGCGCCCGCGCCTGGTCGCGCTGCGCGACGACGTCCTAGGTGCCGATCAACCGCAGGCGCTGAAGGGCCATTTCCCGCAGGAGACCCAGCTGCGCCTGGCCCGCGCCTGCGCCACGGCCTTCGGTTACGACTGGACGCGGGGGCGGATGGATCTGGCCGTGCATCCCTTCAGCTCTGGGCGCTGGCAGGACAGCCGCATCACCACCCGGGTGGTCGAGACGGATCCGTTCAACTGTCTCTACTCCACCATCCACGAGGTCGGCCATTCCAGCTATGAGCTGGGTATAGACCCCGATTACGCCTTCACCCCCCTGGGGCGCGGCGTGTCCATGGGCGTCCACGAAAGCCAGAGCCGCATCTATGAGAACCAGCTGGGCCGCGGTCGCGCCTTCACCGGATGGCTGTTCGAACGCATGTCCGAGGCCTTCGACGGGTTGAACATCACCGATCCCGACGCCTTCTACGCGACGGTCAACCGCGTGACGCCCGGCTATATCCGCACCGAATCGGACGAGGTGCAGTACAACCTGCACGTCATGCTGCGCTTTGATCTGGAGCGTGACCTGATCTCGGGGCGGCTGGATACGCAGGACCTGGAGGCGGCGTGGAACGCGCGCTTCCTCAAGGATTTCGGCGTCGCGGTCGATCGTCCCGCGAACGGCGTGCTGCAGGACGTCCATTGGTCGGTGGGCCTTTTCGGCTATTTCCCGACCTATGCCCTGGGCAACGTCTATGCAGGCTGCCTGAACCAGGCCCTGCGCGGCGCGGTGCCCGATCTGGACGCGTCCCTGGCCCAGGGCGACGCGACCCCCGCCACCGAATGGCTGCGCGAGAACGTTCAGCGCCATGGCGGGTTGATGACCCCGACTGAGGTGATCGAGACCGCCGCGGGCCAGCCCATCGGACCCGACCCGCTTCTGGACTATCTGGAACAGAAGTTCGGTCGCATCTACGGTCTCTGATCGTCCCGCATGACAAAGCCCCGCGGCCATCGCCGTAGGGCTTTTTCGTTAGCCGAATAGGCTGCGGATGGTCCGGGGGGCGCAAGACCCCCCAGCCGCATCGGATCACTCGGCGGCGCGTGCCATGGGGTTGTTCGGATGGCTGGTCCAGTTCGCGTATTCGCCGCGCGGAATGCCGGTGCGCTTGTCGATCTCGCCGATCTCCAGCTCACGCATGGTGATGCAGTCCTCAACCGGGCAGACATCGACACACAGGTTGCAGGCGACGCATTCCTCCTCAATCACCTCGAACACGCGGCCCAGCTTCATGGCAATGGCCTGGTGGCTGGTATCCTCGCAGGCTGCATAGCAGCGGCCGCAGCTGATGCAGGCATCCTGATCGATCACCGCCTTGGTGACATAGTTCAGGTTCAGCTGCTGCCAGTCGCGCACGTTGGGCACCGCGCGGCCGATCAGGTCGGACAGGCCCATCTCATGGCTGTCCAGATAATCGTGCAGGCCGGTGATCATCTCCTGGACCACCTTGAAGCCATAGGTCATCGCCGCCGTGCAGACCTGCACATTGCCCGCGCCAAGCGCCATGAACTCGGCCGCGTCGCGCCAGGTGGTGACGCCGCCGATGCCGCTGATGGGCAGGCCTGCGGTTGCCGGGTTGCGCGCGATCTCGGCGACCATGTTCAGCGCGATGGGCTTGACCGCCGGGCCGCAATAGCCGCCATGGCTGCCTTTGCCGTCAATGGTGGGCTGGGGCGCGAACAGGTCCAGATCGACCGAGGTGATCGAGTTGATCGTGTTGATCAGACTGACCGCATCGGCGCCGCCGCGCCTGGCGGCCTCGGCGGGCTTGGTGACATCGGTGATGTTGGGCGTCAGCTTCACGATGCAGGGCATGCGGGAATATTGCTTGACCCACCGGGTCACCATCTCGATGTATTCCGGCACCTGGCCCACGGCCGATCCCATGCCGCGCTCGGCCATGCCGTGCGGGCAGCCGAAGTTCAGCTCGACCCCGTCGGCCCCGGTATCCTCGATCTTGGCCAGGATGTCGCGCCAGCTGTCCTCGTCGCAGGGCACCATCAGGCTGATGATCAGCGCCCGGTCGGGATAGTCGCGCTTGACCGACTTGATCTCGCGCAGGTTCACCTCAAGGGGTCGGTCGGTGATCAGCTCGATGTTGTTGATGCCCAGGACGCGGCGGTCGGCGCCATGGATCACGCCGTATCGCGGGCCGTTCACGTTGACGACGGGCGGGCCTTCGGACCCAAGCGTCTTCCACACCACGCCGCCCCAACCGGCCTGAAAGGCGCGGCGGACGTTGTATTCCTTGTCGGTCGGCGGGGCCGAGGCCAGCCAGAAGGGGTTCGGGGACTTGATCCCGATGAAATTGCTGCGCAGGTCTGCCATGGGTTCGTCCTCAGCCGGGGATTTCGACGGGACGTCCGGTCAGCCGGGCGTCGATGTCTTCTGCCGCGTCGCGGCCTTCGGCCACCGCGGTCACGGTCAGGTCGTCGCCGCCGGATGCGCAATCGCCCCCGGCCCAGACCCCGTCCAGCGTCGTGCGGCCCGGCCCGGTCACCAGGATCTTGCCCCCGGCCAGCTCCAGCCCCTCGGGCGCGCCGTCCAGGCGCTGGCCGATGGCGCGGAACACCTGGTCGGCCCGCAGGCGGAACCGGTCCTCGCTCACGTGCAGCCCGTCGGGGCCGTCCTGGGTATAGGCGAACTCGACCTCGGTCACTGCGCCGTTGCCATGGACCGCCAGGGGCGCCGCGTTGCAGATGATCCGCACGCCGCTGGCGGTCGCGTGGTCCTGTTCATGGCGGCTGGCGCCCATGCGGTCCTGACCGCGGCGATAGACGATGCTGACGTTCTCGGCGCCCAGCAGACGGGCCTGTACGGCAGCATCCACGGCGGTCATGCCGCCGCCGATCACCACCACGTCGCGGCCGACGGGCAGGGTGCCCAGATCGCTGGCCTGGCGCAGGTCGCGGATGAAGCTGACGGCGTCCAGCACATGCGTGCGGTCGTCGCCGTCTGCGCGCAGCGCGTTCACGCCGCCCAAGCCCATGCCCAGGAACACCGCATCGTATTCGGACTGCAGCGAGGCCATGGTGATGTCGCGGCCGATCGCCTGATCGTGGCGCAGCTCGATCCCGCCGATGCCCATCAGCCAATCCACCTCGGCCTGCGCGAAACCGTCCACGGCCTTGTAGCTGGCGATGCCGTATTCGTTCAGGCCCCCCGGCTTGGGCCGCGCCTCGAAGATCACCACGTCATGGCCCTTGGCGGCCAGGCGGTGCGCGCAGGCCAGGCCCGCGGGGCCCGCGCCGACCACGGCCACGCGCTTGCCCGTGGGGGCGGCGCGCCTGAAAGGGTGCGTGCCTTGGGCCATCAGCCCATCGGTCGCGTAACGCTGCAGCGCACCAATCTCGACCGGCTTGCCCTCGGCCTCCATGCGCACGCAGGCGCCCTCGCACAGCTGTTCCGTGGGACAGACACGGGCGCACATGCCGCCCAGGATGTTGGCGTGAAAGATCGTCATCGCCGCCGCGTCCGGCGTGTCGGTCGCGATCTGGCGGATGAACAGCGGGATATCGATGCTGGTCGGACAGGCCGTGATGCAGGGCGCGTCATGGCAGAAATAGCACCGGTCAGCGGCCACATGCGCCTCGTGGCGGTCCAGCGGCGGGGCGACATCGACGAAGTTCGCCGCCAGCTGGTCGGGGGTCAGTCGTCCCGGCACCACGCCGGGGCTTAATCTCGCTTGGGACATTTTCGTCTCCTGGCTCACCTGTTGGTGAAATCAGGCTGACACAGGTCCATTTTTTTATCAAATGGTAAAATATGGGCCGCAAAGCTTTGCGGAAATTTCAGGCAGGCAGGTCCAGGACGGCGGCCAGACCGCCCAGATCGGACCGTTCCAGCCGCAATTCGCCGCCATGCAGCGCCGCCAGATCGGCCACGATGGCCAGGCCCAGTCCCGCGCCGGGGGCGCCCAGTTCGTCCAGCCGCGCGCCGCGCATCAGGGCAAGGGGCGCCTGGTCGGGCGGCAGGCCGGGACCGTCATCCTCGATCCGCAGGACCAGGCGGTCCGGCGGGGTGCGCACGGTGATCCGCAGGCGCGTGCGCCCCCATTTGGCGGCATTCTCGGACAGGTTGCCGATCATCTCCTCCAGGTCCTGGCGTTCGCCGGGAAAGGCCGCGTCCGGGGGGCAATCGACATCGGCGGTCATGCCGCGGTCGGCCAGGGGCCAGCGCAGCACCAGCAGGATGTCGTCGACGACCGGCGCAACTGGGGTCCGTTGCCCCAGCAGGCGCGGCCCGGCCTGTCGCGCGCGGCGCAGGTGCCAGCCGATCAGGCGATCCATCCGCGTGATCAGGGCCTGGCCCTGATGATCGGGCGGCAGCTCGTTCGACAGGGCCGCCAGCGGCGTCTTCAGCGAATGGGCCAGGTTCCCCAGATGCTGGCGCGAGCGGGTCAGAAGGGCCGCGTTCTGGTCCAGCGCGGCGTTGATCTCTGACGCCAGGGGACGCAGTTCGGACACGTCGGGGCGGGCCAGCCGGTCGCTGTCGCCCGCGCGCACGCGGGCCAGGTCGGCCCGCAGGCGGTCCAGGCTGCGCAGGCCGAGCGTCACCTGGATCACGCTGGCGGCGGCCAGGCCCAGCCCCAGCACCACCAGCGCGACCGCCAGCGGGCGCACGATCTGCGCCAGGCTTCCCTCGATCTCGGCCAGGGGGGCGGTCACGGTGACCGCGATCAGGGCGTCGCTGTCGGGAATGGTCAGCTCTCGGCGCAGGACGCGCAGGCCCGCCGCATCGGCGTCGCGGCCCGTCGCGCCGGTCAGATCGCCCGCGGGCCCGGTCAGCTGCCCGTCCAGCAGCGACGGAGATCGCGCCACCGTCGCATCCCCCGCCATGACCTGCCAGTACCAGCCCGACAGCGGCAGGGTGAAGCGCACGTCCAGCGGCGTGTCGTCCAGTTCGACCCGGTCGTCGTCGACCTCCAGCTGGCCGATCAGGCTGTCGGCGATGGCCAGCGTCTCGGCGTCGAACCGGTCGGTGACGAAATCCTCCAGCAGCTGCGCGATCACCAGGAACGCCCCCAGCAGCGCCGCCGTCAGCCAGACTGCCGCCAGCAGCAGCAGCCGGCTGCGGATCGACCGCGTCACGCCGACCTCAGGACATAGCCCTCGCCGCGACGGGTCTCGATGATCCCGTTGCCGACCTTCTTGCGCAGGCGGCCGATGACGACCTCGATCGACTTGAAGTCGCGGTCCGTCTCGGCCTCGTAAAGATGTTCGGACAGTTCGGTCCGGCTGATGACGCGGTCCTGATGGGTGATCAGATAGGTCATGATGCGTTGTTCAAACGCCGTCAGCCGCAGCGCCATCCCGTCCAGCGTGATCACGCCCAGCTGGCCGTCCAGCTGCAGCCGCCCGGCCGCGATCTGCGGGCGCGCATGACCCGCGGCACGGCGGATCAGGGTCTGGGCGCGCAGCACGACCTCCTCCAGGCGGAAGGGCTTGACGGCGTAATCGTCGGCGCCCGCGCGAAAGCCCGCCACCTTGTCGGTCCAGTCGCCGCGTGCGGTCAGGATCAGGACCGGCATGGCGATGCCCTGGTCGCGCCAGCGGGTCAGGACCTCGATGCCGGGCAGGCCGGGCAGGCCCAGGTCCAGAACGGCCACGTCATAGCTTTCGGTGGCGCCCAGGAACTCTCCCTGGGTGCCGTCGGGGGCGATGTCGGTCACGAAGCCGGCCTGGATCATGGCCTGGGACAGCTGGTCGGCCAGCAGGGGGTCGTCCTCGACGATCAGGGCGCGCATGTCAGGTCCTTCAGTCTTGGGTGCGGGGCGCGCGGCGCGCCTCCAGCTGGCCGCGTCCGGCCACTTCCAAAAAACGCCCGGTGCGGGCGTCTACGCGGATATTGAGGATGTTGCGCTGCGTGGTCAGCAGGCGGAATTCATAGACCAGCTCGACCCCTGCGGCGCGTTCGGCGGGGCGGGGCGGGCGCGTCTCGGCCGCGACCAGGCGGCCGTCATAGCGCGCGGTGACCGCCTCGGCCATGCGGTGGAACGGTTGCGGCTGAAAGCTGGTGGCCCAGGGGTCCGGCGGGGGGGCGGCCGGGGGCGCAGGCTGGGGCAGGGCCGCCAACGGCGCCATCAGGGCCAAGACCAGGATCAGAGGATTCGGGGCACGTGTCATGGGGCCACTATGCCCTGTCCGGGGGAAATGGAAACCAAACGGCGCATTGGCGATCCGTTCGGGTGCGTTGGGCTAGAACCGATTCGCAGAAGGCCGGACCCGCCGGCCGACATCGACCCAAAGGAGTGTCACATGACCCGCAAGCATCTTGCATCCACTGCCGCCCTGATCGCCGTCATGGCCGGGACCGTTCCCGCCATCGCCCAGACCCCCGGCGTCGAGCTGCCCTCCATGCTGCAGGGGCTGGACCTGGACCGCATCAGCTTCGAGACCAAGCGCGACGGCCAGCGCGAATACGAGGGCTATCTGCCGGACGGCACCCAGATCGAGGCCGAGTTCGACATGGCCGGCAACCTGATCAAGGTCGAGGCCGACGACGGCAGCCTGCCCGCGCCGCTGATCGATGCCGCATTGCCCGGTGCCGTGCGCGGCACGCCCGCGATGGCGCTGTTCGCCCGCTTCGAGGAGATCAAGCAGACCCCGCGCCACCTGGAGGTCAAGGGCTGGCAGGAGAACGGCGCCGAGGTCGAGGTCAAGTTCGCCCCCGACAACAGCCTGATCGAGATCGAGACCGACGACACCGCCCTGCCGCAGCCGATCATCGACGCGATCCTGCCGCAGGCCGTGCGCGGCAACGAGGTCATGGCCCAGTTCGGCATGATCGAGGAGATCAAGGCCGAATACGGCCGCTTCGAGGTCAAGGGCGAGGATACCGGCGGCCAGGACATGCGCGCGGCCTTTGACGAGGCGGGGGCCGTCCTACGGTTCGGCCGCGACGACGACCGCCGCGGCGGGCGTGACCACGATCGCGGCCCGCGCGGACACGGCCCGCGGGGTGACGGCCCCCACGGCGATGGTCCCCGCGGCGACGGTCCGCGCGCCGAAGGCCCCCGGGGTGATGGTCCGCGCGGCGACATGCCCCCCGCGCCGCAGTTCGACACCGTCGCGGCGAACCAGCGCCTGACGCAGGCGGGCTACAGCGCGTTCGGCCTGATGCGCCAGGAAGGGCCGCGCGTCCTGCTGGACGCGACCAATCCCGACGGGGAGACCGTCACCCTGGAACTGGACCCGCAGGGCCAGCTGGTGCGCGAAACCGCCCGCTGATCGCGGCGCCGGCTGCGCCGCGAGGGCCGTCCCGTCCGGGGCGGCCCTTTTTCCATGCCGCGACGGGCTGACCAAGAAGACACTTTGCCTTGGCGCGGCCCCGGTCTAGGCTGCGGGCCAAGCCAAAGCCCTTGGCGTCGTGTCATTTTATCGACACGCATGCCCGATAACGGGAAACGGCTGAGTGACAATGACATGGAGGATCTTTCTATGACACGGATCGACCGACGCGGCCTTTTGCGCGGGGCTGCGGCCACGGCTGGCGTGGCGCTGGCCTCTCCCTATCTGGCGCGCGGCGCCATGGCGCAGGGTGGGGGGCAGGTGAACATCTTTGCCTGGGCCGGCTATCTGAACGACGAGATCCTGGGCGCCTTTCAGGAGGCCACGGGCATCACCCCGAATTTCACGCCCTATGGCACCAACGACGAACTGCTGAACCAGCTGCGTGCCAACAACGGCGCCGGGTTCGACCTGATCTGGCCGACCGTCGACCGCGTCCCGAACTATGTCGAGTTCGGCCTGATCCAGCCGCTGGACGAATCGCGCATCGAGGTCGCCAAGGTCCTGCCCAGTGCCTGGGAGAACTCGGTCAACCTGGGCGCGGTCGTGGACGGCAAGCGGTATCAGGTGCCGACCGACTGGGGCACCGAGGCGATCGCCTTCGATACCGAACAGAACCCGCTGGAATACGGCACCGCGTCCTATGGCGACCTGTGGAAGGACGGCGCGCAGGCGACCGTGCGCGGGCATTCCTCGCTGATCGGCCTGGGGCTGTGGCTGGAGGCCGAGGGCAAGCTGCCGCGGCCGCTGCTGGATGCGTTCACCGATCCCGATGCGCAGATCGAGATCTTCGACGTGATCCTGGCCGAGGCCATCGCGCGCAAGGGCAACATCATCCAGTTCTGGACCAACGAGAACGAGGCTCAGGGCGCGTTCCGCGTCAACGGCGCCACCGTGGGCCAGACCTGGGATTCGACCGCGGCCGCCCTGGCGTCCGAAGGTCTGCCCGTGGGCTTCATCGCGCCCAAGGAAGGCGCGCTGGCCTGGATGGAGGGTCTGTCGATCCCGACGGGGGCGGCGAACCTGGACGGTGCCTATGCCTTCATCAACTGGTTCCTGACGCCCGAGGCCGGCGCGATGTACACCAACGCGACCAAGATCAACTCGACCGCGGTGGGCTCCGATCAGCTGACCTCGGACGAGGCCAAGGCCTTCTTCGCCGCCGCCTATCCGGGCGACGCGCTGGAGAAGCTGTGGTGGTGGCCGATCCAGGAAAGCTGGTACATCACCAAGCGCAACGAGTATCAGGACCGCTTCCTGTCGGCCTGAACCCAACCGGGGGCGGTTTTCGCTGCCCCCCAATTCCTGCAGGAGACACAATGTCCCATTCGGTCGAACTTGCCGGCATCGGCATGACTTTTGGCACCACCCGCGCCGTCAGCGATGTCAGCTTCAAGGTCGAGGCCGGAGAGTTCTTCTCCATCCTGGGGCCGTCGGGCTGCGGCAAGACCACGATCCTGCGCATGATCGCGGGCTTCATACAGCCGACCGAGGGGCGCGTGCTGATCGGCGACCGGGACATGAAGGGGCTGGGCCCCAACCAGCGCCCGACCGCGATGATCTTTCAGTCGCTGGCCCTGTTCCCGCTGATGTCGGTGCGCGACAACATCGCCTTCGGCCTGGAGGCCCGCGGGGTCGGCCGCGCCGAACGCCGGGCCAAGGCCGACGACCTGCTGCGCCTGATCGCGCTGGAGGGATACGGCGACCGCATGCCGGGCGAACTGTCCGGCGGCCAGCGTCAGCGCGTGGCCATCGCCCGCGCCCTGGCCGTGGAACCGGGCGTCCTGCTGCTGGACGAACCGCTTTCCGCCCTGGACCTGAAGCTGCGCCAGCACATGCGGGCCGAACTGCGCGCCCTGCAGAAGCGCACGGGCGTCACCTTCATCTATATCACCCACGACCAGTCCGAGGCGCTGGCCATGTCCGACCGCGTCGCCGTGATGTCGGCGGGTCTCTTGCAACAGGTCGCCACGCCGCGAGAGCTGTACGACAACCCCGCCACGCCCTTCGTGGCCCGCTTCGTGGGCGAGACGAACGCCATTCCCGGCCGCATCACCGACGTGCAGGCCGGCACCGCCCGGATCGAGACCGACCTGGGGCCGCTGACCGGTCGCGCGGGACAGGGTGCCGCGCCGGGCGTGCAGGGCACGATCTATGTCCGCCCCGAGGCGCTGGTGCCCGGTATCGGCCAAAACCCCCTGCAGGCGCAGATAGAGCGTGTCGATTTCGAAGGCTCCTTTGCGCTGGTCCACGGCCGGTTCGACGGCGGGACGGCGCTAACGGCATCGGTGCCCTCGACGCGGCTGGCCGATGCGCCGGTTCCAGGCAGCCGGGCGGGGTTCGGGTTCGACGCGGGACATGCGGTGGTGCTGGGCGATGGGTGATCTGAAAAACCGTTTCGGGCCGGGGCTTTCGACGATCTTCCTGATCCTGGTCCTGTTCTGGCTGGCCGTGATGGTCCTGGCCCCGAACCTGATGATGATCGACTATGCCCTGCGGCCGAACCTGCCGCCCGCGGCGCTTGGGGGGCCGGACGACACCTATACGCTGTCGAACATCCTGTATCTTGCCGGAGAGCCCACGCACCGCGCGATCTTCTTCAAGACGATCTGGGCCAGCGGCCTGGTGGCGGCGGTGACGTTTGCCGTCTGTTATCCCATCGCCTTCTGGATGGCGCAGCGGGCTACGACGGGGCAGTTGGCCATCGCGATGATGCTGATCATTATCCCCTTCTTCATCAACGAGGTGCTGCGGACGCTGGCCTGGTTCATCATCCTGGCCTATCGCGGGCCGCTGAACGCGGTGCTGACGAATATCGGCCTGATCGACGCACCGATCCGCTGGCAGGGCGACGGCGGCGTGCTGGCGGCGATGGTCTATGCCTATATCCTGTTCATGCTGCTGCCGATCTACAACGCCATCGAATCGCTGGACAAAGCCCAGATCGAGGCCGCCCGCGACCTGGGCGCGTCGCCCTGGCGCATCCATACCCGCGTGGTGATCCCCCATGCCAAGGCCGGGATCGCGACGGGTTTCGTGTTCACCTTCATGCTGGCCGCCGGCAGCTATGTCGCGCCCGCGCTGCTGGGATCGCCCGGCAGCCGATGGTTCACCGAGATCATCTACAACTGGTTCTTCGAGGGCGGCGACTGGAACCGCGGCGCGGCCTATGCGCTGGTGCTGCTGGTGCTGTGCCTGGCGGTCGTCCTGATCACCTTGCGGCTGTTCCGCGTCAACCTGACGGATGTCGCGAAATGAGGGCGGAACGCATCTTCGGCGCCATGTTCTGGCTGTATCTGATGGTCTTCGCGGCCTATCTGTTCGCACCGCTGATCATCATGGGCGCGGCCAGCTTCAATGAAAGCCGCTTTCCCACGGTGATCCCGTGGCAGGGGACCACGACGGAATGGTTCGCCGCCATGTGGGCGGACGCCGCCATGTGGCAGTCGCTGTGGACATCCGTGCTGGTCGCGTTCTGCGTGGTGGTGATCGTGGTGCCGGTGGGCACGGCGGCGGCGCTGGTCCTGACATCGCTGCATGCGCGGGCGCGCAGCTTTGCCTATGCGGTGATGGTGTCTCCCCTGCTGACGCCGGGGGTGGTGATCGGAATCTCGACCCTGATCCTGTGGCGGCAGATGGGCGTGGGCGGCGGGGTGTTCCTGATCGTGCTGGCGCAGTCCACCTTCATCATCTGCTATGTCATGCTGATGGTCATGGCCCGCCTGCAGCGGTTCGACCGCACGCAGGAGGAGGCGGCCCTGGGTCTCGGCGCCAGCCGCGTGATGGTGTTCCGCCGCGTGACGCTGCCGTTCCTGCGTCCCGCGCTGATTGCGTCGGCCGGCCTCGCGGTGCTGCAATCGATCGAGAACTACAACACCACGCTGTTCGTGCGCGGGTTCGAGACGCCCCTGACCGTGTTCATCGCGACCAAGGTCCGCACCGGTCTGACGCCCGCGGTGAACGCGTTGGCGCTGATCATCATCGTGGCTACGGTCATCGGTGCCATCGCCTATGAGGTCGCGCGGCGCAGGCGCGCGGCCTAGCCGTTCGGCAGGATCAGGTCGGGCGCACGGCTGGCGGTCAGCACCAGTTCCATGTTGGGCAGGTCGTTGGCCTCCAGCTTGGCGCGGGCCTGATCGGGGGGCAGATCGCGCCAGCGGGCCGTCAGGCGGGCCCGCAGCACCGCCTGCGGCACGTCCAGCATCACGGTCAGCGCGAAATGACGCCCCAGGTCGCGCCAGCCGGGCCGGTCCAGCAGCAGATAGTTCCCCTCGACCAGGATCAGCCGGGCGCTGGCGGGAATCTCACGCGCGGCGGCGCGGCTGATCTCCAGGTCGCGGTCGAAGACGGGGACCAGCACGTCGCGGCCGTCATCGGCGGCAAGCCGGTCCAGCATGACCGCAAAGCCGTCCAGATCGAACGTCCAGGGCGCCCCTTTGCGCGGCAGATCGCCGCGTGCCGACAGCAGCCGGTCGTCCAGGTGATACCCGTCCATCGGCAGCAGCGCCGCCCCCGGCAGATCGGCCAGAAGCGCATCGGTGACATGGCTCTTGCCCGCGCCCGGAGGGCCCGCCAAGGCGATCATGGTCCGGCCGGGGCCGCGGGCCATGGTCCGCAGGCGCTCTCTCAGGTCAGGAAGATCTGTCGTCGTGGTCATCATGTCACCTTTGAGGGCCTGTCACCGCGATCCTTTTCCGATATTCCGGAACCATTCAAGGCGGCAGTGCCTTGAAGCAGACGACAGGGTCTGGTGCAGGCTTACAAGGGACGCGACGTGGACGAACGGGACGACTGGCACCTGACCGAGGCGCTGCATCATGAACACGGACGCGGCGATCCCTTCGCGGCCGCGGTGCGCGCGACGCGCATGCCGATGATCATCACCAACCCCAGCCTGCCCGACAATCCCATCGTCTTTGCCAACGACGCGTTCCAGCGTCTGACCGGGTACGACCGCGACGAGCTGATGGGCCGCAACTGCCGGTTCCTGCAGGGGTCGCAGACGGACCAGGACACGATCCGCCGCCTGCGCGAGGCGGTCGAGAGCGGGACCGACATCTCGGTCGATATCCTAAACTATCGCAAGGACGGGACGTCGTTCTGGAACGCGCTGTATCTCAGCCCGGTGCGCGACGATGCGGGCCGTATCCGGTTCTTCTTTGCCTCGCAGCTGGACGTCACCGACCGGATCGACGTGCAGTCCCGCATGGCGCGCGAGAAATCGCGGGTCGAGGCCGAGGTGACCCGCCGCGTCGCCGAACTGCGCGATTCGCTGGATGCACAGCGCCTGCTGCTGCACGAGGTCGATCACCGCGTGAAGAACAACATGACCATGATCGGGTCGATCCTGCGCCTGCAGCTGCGCGAGGCGGCGGACAGCGACACGGCCGACATGCTGCGTGCGATGATGACCCGGATCGATGCCTTGGCCACGGTGCATCGCCACCTGTACCAGTCCGAAGACGTGACGCGGTTCGACATCGGGTCCTATGCCGTCAACCTTGCGTCCGACCTGACGCAAAGCCGCGCCGATTGCGACATCCGCATCCGCGCCGATCTGGGCCGGGCCGAGGTGCCCGCGGGGCAGGCGGCGGCGATCGGGCTGATCGTGAACGAGATCCTGGCGCACATGATCCGCCCCGAAAACGTTGCGGAGGGCCAGGTCTTCGACATCTCGTCGCGGACGACGCCCGCGCGGGTCGAGCTGTCCATCGGCTTCGGACCTCCGGGCCTCGGGGACGACGAGGCCGATCCGGTCTATTCGCCGTCCGGGGTGAACGAACAGATCATCTCTCGGCTTGCCGCACAGACACGAACGCGCGTGGCCTGGTCCAGGACCGATCAGAGGTCGATTCAGGTCAGCGTCGTCATCGACAAGGAAATACCATGAACCGCCCCAAGGCGCCGCTGTCGATCCTCGTGGTCGAGGATGAGTTCATCATCGCGATGGACATCGAGATGATGATCGAGGATGCCGGCCATCAGGTGCTGGCCGTGGCGTCCTCGCTGCAGGACGTGATGGCCCTGCCCACGGACAAGGCCCCGGACGTCGCGCTGGTCGACATGCAGCTGGCACGCGGCAGCACCGGCCTGCAGGTCAACAGCGCCATCCAGAAGCAGTGGCCCGACACCATCGTGGTCTTTGTCACGGCCAACCCGAAGAAGATCCCCGACGATTTCGACGGCGCGCATGGCGTCATCGCCAAGCCGTTCTCATCGGCGGGCTTCGTCGCCGCGCTGAAATACCTGGAGGAGGGCGTGTGCGATCCGCCCCCCGTGTCGCCCGAACCCGGCAGCTTCGTGGCCTCGCCCGCCTTCGCCGCGCAATGGGGCGTCAGTCCAGGGGAGCGGTGATCACCACCCGCAGACCGGGCGCATTCGTGTCCGACTGCAACTTGCCGCCCAGCTGCTCGACCAGCGACGCGACCATCCGCATGCCAAAGCCGGTGCCCTTGATGGACCCGTCCGACCCCACGCCGTTGTCGGTCACGGACAACAGCATCCCGTTGCGCGTCTGCGACAGCACGACCGATACCGGGCCGGGCTGGCCATCATAGGCATACTTGATCGCATTCGCGACGATCTCGTTGGTCAGCAGGCCGATGCTGACCGCACGATCCGCCGATACCAGGATGGGCGCGAATTCGGTCTGGATCGCGTCGGCCCATGCTGGGTCCAGCGACGATTTCATGTCACGCAGCAGATCGTCCAGATAGATCGCCAGATCCACGATCTGGGCGCTGTCGTCCTGATAAAGGCGGCGATGGACCAGGCTGACCGCCGACAGTCGGCTTTGCGCCTCGTCCAGCTGGGTGCGGACCAGGGGGTCGGCGCCGCGGCCCTGCATGCGCAGGAAGGATGCCACCAGGGCCAGGCTGTTCTGGACGCGGTGGTTGACCTCGCGCAGCAGGAATTCCTTTTGCTGGATCAGGCTCTCGTTCTCGCGCAGCGTGATGGACAGCTCGGCGTTCAGCCGGCGGATGCGCCGCGAGCTGCGCGCCTCCAGCATCAGGCGAACCAGGCGGCTGGCGGCCTCGACCTCGGCGGCGGTCCAGGGGCGCGACTTGCCGCGCACCTCGTCGGACCAGGCCGCAAAGGATGCGCGTGGCTCCAGCGTGGCGCCGGGGACCGTGGGGACGTCCTTGTGCGGGTTGCCGGCCCAGGTCACGACCTGCAGCTTTTCGGCGCGGAACCACATCAGGATCGTCGGCACCTCGGTCGACATGGTGACCGACAGCATGCCGCTGGCAATGTCGCGATAGGCCGCCGCCGCAGGGATCACGCGTTCCAAGTCGGAACTGACAAAGGGGGTGATCGCCGCCGACTGGCGAACATGGTCGGCCAGATGGCGCAGCGCCGCCGGATCGGGGCAGCTGCCCGACGAGAACAGTTCGCTGCCCTGAACGGCGGCAAAGCCGTCGGCGCCCACCAGCTCGGCCAACGGTCCCGCGGATTGCGCGAAGAACTGGTCCAGCTGGTCGTCAGGACCAAGACGGGCCAGCACGGTATCCTCGTGCGCGCGCAGCCGGATGCGTTCACGGTACAGCACCGTCTCCTCGCGCAGGCGAATCTGGCGGGCCAGGCTGTCGGCCAGGGACTGGCAGGCCAGGCGCGTGGCCAGCGACAGGTCGCGCGGTTCGGGGTGGTGGCAGGCGACAAGACCCCACAGCGCCCCGTCCTTGATGATCGACATCGACGCCGATGCACCCACCCCCATGTTGCGCAGATAATGCAGGTGCACCGGAGAGACGCTGCGCAGCATCGAATCGCTGAGGTCGATGGCCTCGATCCCCGGAACGCTGCCGGTGATCGGCTGGACCGGGGCATGCACGTCGGCAATGACCCGCACGCGGTTGCGCACGTAGAGGGCGCGCGCCTGGCGGGGAATGTCGGATGCCGGGAAATGGTGGTTCATGAACGTGCCCATGCCCTCGGCACGGCTTTCGCCCACCACGGCCCCGGCCTCGTCGTCGATGAAGCGATAGATCATCACCCGCGCGTGGCCGGTCAGCTGGCGGAACACGCCCGCCGCGTTCCGCATCAGGTCGGGCAGGGACGACGCCCGTTCCAGCACCGCGTCCAGCGCCTGCATCCGGCCCAGGAAACGTGCATCCAGCGGCGGTTGATCCAGCGCGGGCAGCATCTCGATCACCACATGCGCGTCGCTGCGATAGGCCAGCAGGTCCCAGGATGCCCCCTCGATCATCACGGGTGCCAGGGGAACGGGACCGATATCGGGCAGATCGTCGATTGCATTGCGCAGCACGCCGTCAAGCGCCTGCGACAGGGTCTGGCCGATCAGGTCGCGCGTCAGGCCGTCGGCACGTCCCGCGGCGCCGACGATCCGGCCATCGCCCGGGTCGACGATCAGAAGGTGGCCATGCGCCTGGATCGATCCGGGAACATGGATCGGTTCGCGGTCGCAGGCAGTCAGATCACGGGCATCGGCAGGGTTGGGCAGGGCTGTGGACATTACGGATTTCTAAGGCGGACCATGTCAGCCGTCCAATTGCTTTTCGTTTACCGTTGCGTAAATGCAGTCATGGCGGTCTGGAACACCGCCCGTGCGGCCTTGACCGCCCGCGCGGGGTCCGGATCCGCGGCATGAAGCCAGTCCAGAAACCGCCGCCACCGGCGCGGATCGCCCGTCTGCAGCGCCAGGTGCGATGCGCCGTGGCCCGCGGTGTATCCCATGGCCGCCGCCCTGCGCGCGATCAGCGTCGCACCGATGGACGATCCTTCGACCACATACAGCGCGCCCGCGACGGCCGCGGCGTCGGGCAGGGCAGGCGGGGTTACCGGGGACCGGCGCCCTGCGCCAAGGTCCGCCAGATCGCGCGCCGTCGCATCCGACAGCATCACCGGCCGCCAGCCGATCCGGGCCGAGCCGGCCTCCAGCAGCGGATCGATGGCGCTGCGAAACGCGTGGCTGCCGCGCAGATAGGCCAGATAGGCCGCCGGGCTGTTCAGCGCGCCCACCTGCGCGTCCAGCGTGGCGTGCAGATCGCCGGTGCCGTCTCGAAGGACGCTGCGCAGAACATGCTGGGTCACCGGGGCCTCGGGCGGGTTGGGGCGGCGCGGGACCGCAATCCGGGGCGCCCTAGCAGATCGGCGGGGCAAGGGCCAGCGGCGGCGGTGCTGGCAAACCGCGGCACCATCCCTATGATGGCGCCACAGGCGCGCCCCCGGGCGACGCGATCACCGACGGAGGCGGAATGAACCAGGACCAGGCACGGGCGCTGTTGCGCGACATGTTCGATGCGGCGGTGGCCGCCGCCGATCCCGCGCAGGTGCTAGCCGATCATCTGCCGCCCAAGCCGCAGGGTCGCTGCATCGTGGTGGGCGCGGGCAAGTCCGCCGCCGCCATGGCCGCCGCGCTGGAGGCCGCCTGGCCCGATGTCGACCTGTCCGGCATTGTGGTCACGCGGCATGGGCACCAGGTTCCGACGCGGCGCATCACCGTGTGCCAGGCGTCCCACCCGGTGCCTGACGCGGCGTCGCAGGATGCCGCCGAACGAATCCTGGCTGCGGCCAAGGCGGCGGGACCGGACGACCTGGTGCTGGCGCTGATCTCGGGCGGGGGGTCGGCGCTGATGGCGGCACCCCGCGCGCCGCTGACGCTTGAAGACAAGATCGTGGTCAACCGCCTGCTGCTGCGGTCGGGCCTGACGATCGAGGACATGAACCGCGTTCGCCGGCGCCTGTCGGCGATCAAGGGCGGGCGGCTGGCGCAGGCGGCCGCGCCCGCACGGCTGGTGACGCTGGCGATTTCCGACGTTCCGGGCGACGATCCGGCGGCCATCGCGTCCGGTCCGACGGTGCCGGACCCCACCGCCGGACAGGACCTGTCCTGGCTGGTCGACCGGCTAGGCCCCGACCTGCCGCAGGCGGCGCGTGATCTGCTGATGGCGCCGCCGCAGCCCGCCGCGGCCTTCGACGCCGATTACCGCCTGATCGCCACGCCGCAGATGTCGTTGCTGGCGGCCGCCCGCGTGGCGGAACGGGCCGGGGTGACGCCCGTCCTCTTGGGCGACGCGCTGGAGGGAGAGGCCGCGCAGCTGGGCATCGCCATGGCCGGCATCGCCCGCGCCACCGCCGCCCATGGCACCCCCGCCACGGCCCCCGCGGTCCTGCTGTCGGGCGGAGAGACTACCGTGACCATCGGTCTGGGCGATCCCGGCCGCGGCGGGCGCAACACCGAGTTTCTTCTGTCCCTGGCCGTGGCGCTGCGCGGGCAGCCGGGCATCCACGCGCTTGCCGCGGACACCGACGGCATCGATGGGACCGAGGACGCGGCAGGCGCCATCATCGGCCCCGATCTGCCGCAGCGGGTCGCGGAGCTGGGCCTGGACATGCGCGCGGCCTTGGCGGGGCATGACAGCTACAGCCTGTTCGACGCGACGGACAGCCTGATCTGCACGGGGCCGACGCTGACCAACGTCAACGATTTCCGGGCGGTGCTGGTGGTCCCGGCCGGCTAGGCCAGGATGCCCGGCTGGTCGATGCGCAGCCGTTCCAGGATGTGTTCGATATGGCTCAGATGGTCGCGCAGGGCGCCTGCGGCGGCCTCGGGATCGCGGGCGCGCAGGGCGGCCAGGATTTCCCGATGCTCGATGAACGCGGTCGAGGCGCCGTAGGACAGCGACAGAAAACGCGCGCGGTCCATGTGGCCCTTGTTGTCGCGCACCAGGTTCCAGACGAATTCCTTGCCCGCCGCCGCGCAGATGTCGCGGTGGAACTGGTCGTCCAAGGCATGGAAATCGCTGCGCCGGTCCTCCCGGCTGGCGGCCTCCTGCAGATCGATCAGGCGTTCCAGGCCATCCCAGTCCGACGGCTGCAACGTCAGCGCCGCGACCCGCATGGTCGCCTGTTCCAGCGCGCTGCGGATGAAATAGGCCTGCATCACCGCCTCGGTCGAGATCGGGGTGACGGTGGTCGCCCGCTGTGGGCGGATCTGGATGAAGCCCAGCTGCGACAACCGATAGAAGGCGTCGCGAACCGGTTGGCGCGATACGCCCATCCGGGCCGCGACCTCGGCCTCGGACAGCTTCGCGCCGGGGGGCAGGTCCAGCCCGACGACCCGTGCATAGAGATGCTCGAAGATCTGGTCGGTGACGGTGCGGGGGCGCAGATCCTGCAGCGGTGGCAAGCTGTCCAGTTCCTGAACCGACATGATCATCCCCGCGTTGACCGAACCTGTAAACTAGCATATTAGACGACTAGCGGAATGGCAAGTGAGTCGGAGGGGGATCACATGACACTGCTGCACGACGACCGCCTGTTCCCGACCCATGGCCGCGCCCGCGATCTGGCCCGCGCGCTGTACGAACAGGTGCGCGACCTGCCGATCGTCAGCCCGCACGGCCATACCGATCCGCGCTGGTTTGCGGAAAACGAGGCATTCCCCGACCCCGCGCAGCTGTTCGTGACGCCCGATCATTACGTGTTCCGCATGCTGTGTTCGCAGGGGGTGGCGCTGACCGACCTCGGGGTGCCCCGCGCTGATGGCGGGCCGACCGAAACGGATGGCCGGACCATCTGGCGGCTGTTCGCGCGGCATTATCCGCTGTTTCGCGGCACGCCGTCGCGCCTGTGGCTGGACCACAGCTTCCAGCACGTCTTCGGCATCGACCGCCGCCTGTCCGAAGACACGGCTGACTGGTATTACGATCACATCGCCGATTGCCTGGCCCGGCCCGAATTCCGGCCCCGCGCGCTGTTCGACCGTTTCAACATCGAGGCGATCGCCACGACCGAGGCCGCGACCGACGATCTGCGCTGGCACCGGATGATCCGCGACAGCGACTGGGGGGGCAGGGTCATCACCGCCTATCGTCCGGACGGCGTGATCGACCCCGAGATGGCCGGGTTCGTCGACAATGTCGCGCTGATGGGCCAGCAGACCGGGTTCGACACCGCGACCTGGGATGGATACCTGGACGCGCATCGGGCGCGTCGGGCGTTCTTCATCGACCATGGCGCGACGTCCAGCGACCATGGCCACGCGTCGGCCCGGACCGAGGATCTGCCCCGCGACCAGGCCGCTGCGCTGTTCGCCAAGGCCCTGCGCGGCACCTGCACCGCAGAGGAGGCCGACGCGTTCCGCGGCCACATGCTGACCGAGATGGCGCGCATGAGCCTTGACGACGGGCTGGTCCTGCAGATCCACCCCGGGTCGCGCCGCAACCATTCCGACGACGTGCTGGCGATGTTCGGCCGCGACAAGGGCTTCGACATCCCTGGCCGCACCGACTACGTGACCGCGCTGCGGCCGCTGCTGAATGCGGTGGGCATGGACCCGCGCCTGACGGTGATCCTGTTCACGCTGGACGAGACCGCCTATGCCCGCGAACTGGCACCGATGGCCGGGGTCTGGCCCTGCCTGCGGCTGGGTCCGGCCTGGTGGTTCCACGACAGCCCCGAAGGGATGCGCCGCTTTCGCGAGATGACCACGGAAACGGCGGGGTTCTACAACACCGTGGGGTTCAACGACGACACGCGCGCCTTCTGTTCGATCCCGGCCCGTCACGACGTGGCGCGCAGGGTCGATTGCGCCTGGCTGGCCGACCTGGTCGCATCGGGACGTCTGGAGGAGGACGAGGCCCCCGAGGTGGCGCGCGACCTGACCTATGGCCTGGCCAAGCGGGCCTACAAGCTTTGAGCATCTGTATCTGGGAGGATAACATGAAACTGCTGATGACAACCCTGGCGGGCCTGCTGGCCTCGGCCAGCTTCGCCACCGCCTGCGAGATCACGCTGCGGTCGTCCGACACCCATCCCGACGGCTATCCGACGGTCGAGGGCGTCAAGGCCATGGCCGAGGAGGTCCGCGAGAAGACCGACGGCCGCATCTGCATCGAGGTGTTCCCGTCGTCCCAGCTGGGCGAGGAAAAGGACACGATCGAGCAGACCCAGTTCGGCGTCATCGACATGGTCCGCGCCAGCTTCGGGTCGTTCAACGACATCGTGCCGGTCACCCAGATCATGTCGCTGCCCTATCTGTTCACGTCCGTCGAACACAGCCACGCGGTCCTGGACGGTCCCATCGGCGAGGAGATCGCCGCCGCGTTCGAGGAGCGCGATCTGGTGGCGCTGGCCTGGTATGATGGCGGGGCGCGCAGCTTCTACAACTCGCAGCGGCCGATCCAGTCGATCGCCGACCTCGAGGGGATGAAGTTCCGCGTCATGCAGAACGACGTGTTCGTCGACATGATGGACGCGCTTGGCGCCAACGCCACGCCGATGCCCTATGGAGAGGTCTATTCCAGCATCCAGACCGGCGTGATCGACGGGGCCGAGAACAACTTTCCCAGCTATGACAGCTCGGGCCATGCCGAGGTTGCCAAGTACTTCACCCTGGACGAGCACCTGATCGTTCCCGAACTGGTCGCGATGTCCAAGACCAGCTGGGACAAGCTGACCCCCGAGGATCAGGCGATCCTGCGCGAGGCGGCGCAGAATTCCTCGACCCTGCAGCGCGAGCTGTGGGCGGCGCAGGAACAGGAATCGCTGGACAAGGTGACCGCCGCCGGTGCCGAGGTCATCACCGAGATCGACAAGACCCCGTTCATCGAGGCGATGGTGCCCGTCTACGACAAGTACGTGACCACCCCCGAGAACAAGGACCTGGTCGAACGCATCCGCGCGACCCAGTGACATCACGCCGCCCGCGGACCTCGCGGGCGGCCTTTTCTTTTCCGGGGGATGCGCGATGCGCGAGGGGATGATCAGATTTGCCACGCTGACCGGTGCGGTCGCGCAGGCGGCCTTGTGGCTGGCGGGGATCGGGCTGGTCCTGATGACCGCCTTTGTCTTTGCGCAGGTGTTCTTCCGTTACGTGATGGGGTCCAGCCTGTTCTGGGCCGAACCGGCCGCCGTCATGCTGATGGGCTGGTTCATCTTCCTGGGCGCCGCCGTGGGGGTCAAGGAAGGCTATCACCTGTCGTTCGACGTGGGCCTGATGGTCGTGCCGGAAAGCTGGCGGCCGTGGTTCCACAGCCTGTCCGACGTGGTCGTGACGGCCTTCGGTTTCGGTATGGCGTGGTTCGGCTGGCAGCTGGCGGCGCGCGCGGCCAGCGGCGTGGTGCCGGGCATCGGCATTTCGCGCCTGTGGGATTTCGCGCCGCTGATCGGGGGCGGCATCCTGCTGATGCTGTTTTCGGTCGAACGCATCCTGCGCCGCGCGGCCGGGCTGAAGACGATGCGCTTTGGTGACATGGACGATGCCGCTGACGGCGTCGTCGACGGCGCGCCGGGTGCGGTGCGCGCCGATGACCTTCTGGACGGCAAGGCTGCGCGCCCCCGCGAAAGGACCTGAGATCATGGAATTGTGGATCCTGTTCGGCAGCTTCGTGACGCTGCTGATGATCGGCACGCCGGTGGCCTTCTGCCTGGGCGTGGCCAGCTTTCTGACCGTCCTCTATATGGGACTGCCGCCGGTGGTGGTGTTCCAGCGCCTGAACAGCGGCATCTCGGTCTTTGCGCTGATCGCCATCCCGTTCTTCATCTTCGCGGGCGACCTGATGGTGCGGGGCGACATCGCCCGGCGCCTGGTGGCGCTGGCCGGTGCGATGGTCGGGCACATGCGCGGCGGGCTGGGCCAGGTCAACATCATGGCCTCGCTGATGTTCGGCGGCGTGTCCGGGTCGGCCGCGGCCGACGCCAGCGCGGTGGGCGGCCTGATGGTCCCCCAGATGAAGGCGCGCGGATACGACGTCGACTATGCCGTCAACATCACGGTCGTCAGTTCCATCATCGCGCTGATGATCCCGCCCAGCCACAACATGATCATCTACTCCATCGCCGCCGGGGGCCGTCTGTCCATCGCAGACCTGTTCACCGCCGGCATCATTCCAGGCCTGCTGCTGGCGGTATCGCTGATGGTCACCGCCTGGTGGGTCGCGCGCCGGAAGGGCTATCCGACCGAGCCGTTCCCGGGCCTGCGGATGCTGGGCGCGCTGTTCGTGTCCGCCATGCCCGGCCTGATCCTGATCGCGATCATCTTCGGGGGCGTGCGGTCGGGCTGGTTCACGGCGTCCGAATCCTCGAACGTGGCGGTGGTCTATGCGCTGCTGGTGACGGCCCTGGTCTATCGCAGCCTGCCCTGGTCCGAATTCGTCGAGGCGACCAAGGGTGCTGTGCGCACCACCGCCATGGTGCTGCTGGTGATCGGCTGCGCGGCCTGCTTCGGCTGGCTGCTGGCCTATCTGCGCGTGCCGACACAGCTGGTCGAGATCCTGCAGAGCGTGTCCAGCAACCCCATCGTGATCCTGTTGATGATCAACATCGTCCTTCTGATCCTGGGGACGTTCATGGACATGTCGCCGCTGATCGTCATCACAACGCCGATCTTTCTGCCGGTCGCGACCGCCTTCGGCGTCGATCCGGTGCATTTCGGGGTCATCATGATCCTGAACCTGGGGATCGGCCTGTGCACGCCGCCCGTCGGCGCGGTGCTGTTCGTGGGCTGCGCGGTAGGCCGCATCAGCATCTGGCAGGCGATGCGCACGATCTGGCCGTTCTACGGCGCGGCCTTCGCCACGCTGATGCTGGTCACCTATGTCCCGGCGCTGTCGCTGTGGCTGCCCTCCGTGTTCCGCTGATGAAGGTGTCGCAATGACCGATCCCGTCCGCACCGTCCTGGCCCATGCGCCGGACCTGATGGTCGTCCGCTTTGCCTTTGCGGCGGGCGACCGGGGCGCGCTGCACAGCCATCCGCATGTGCAGTCGACCTATGTCAAGTCGGGCCGCTACCGCTTCACCGTCGACGGCCAGTCGTCCGAGGTCGGGCCCGGCGACGCCTTCATCATCCCCTCGGGCGCCGAACACGGCTGCCTGTGCCTGGAGGAGGGTGTGCTGATCGACAGCTTCACCCCCCGCCGCGACGATTTTCTGTGAAAGGACCCCTGATGACCCATGTCGAAACCCGCCACGCGATCCACCCGGACCACGCCCGCGGCATGGACACCGCCCAGCTGCGGCAGCATTTCCTGGTCGAGGGTCTGTTCGCCGCCGGTCAGGTCCGCCTGACCTATACGCATTACGACCGCTTCGTGGTTGGCGGCGCGGTCCCGGACGGGGCGCCCCTGACCCTGGACGCCATCGACGAGACCCGCACGCCCAGCTTTCTGGACCGCCGCGAGATGGGCATCGTCAATATCGGCGGGCCGGGCCGGGTAGAGGCCGCGGGGCAGGGCTGGGACATGGCCAATGGCGACGTGCTGTATCTGGGCATGGGTGCGGGGGCGGTGACGTTTTCGGGCGGGGGGCGGTTCTACATCACCTCGGCGCCTGCCCATCGCGCGCTGCCGCATCGGCTGATCACCGTCGATCAGGCCAAGAAGGTCGAGATGGGCGCGACCGCGACCTCGAACAAGCGCGTCATCAAGCAGTTCATCCACCCGCTGGTCATGGAAAGCTGCCAGCTGGTGCTGGGCTATACCTCGCTGCAGGAAGGGTCGGTCTGGAACACCATTCCCGCCCACGTCCATGACCGCCGGATGGAGGCATACCTCTATCACGGCATGGCGCCGGAATCGCGGGTCCTGCACCTGATGGGCGAACCGCAAGAGACGCGCCACCTGTTCGTGGCCAACGAACAGGCGGTGCTGTCGCCGACCTGGTCGATCCATTCCGGCGCGGGCATTGGCGAATACACCTTCATCTGGGCGATGGCGGGGGACAATGTCGATTACACCGACATGGACTTCATCCAGCCGGAGGACCTGCGGTGACCCCCTTTTCCCTTGAGGGACGCACAGCCCTGGTCACCGGCGCGAATACCGGCATCGGCCAAGCCATCGCCGTGGCCTTGGCGCAGGCCGGGGCGGACGTGATCGCCAGTGGCCGGCGCGACTGCGCCGAGACGGTGGCGATGATGGGCCAGGTGTCTGACAAGGCGGGGCGCTCGCTGACCCTGGATTTCGCCGATCCGATGGCCGCGCGCGACGTGTTCGCGGACCAGCCGATCGACATCCTGGTGAACAATGCGGGCATCATCCGCCGCGACGATGCGGTCGATTTCACCGAGGCCGATTGGGACGCGGTGATGGACGTGAACGCCAAGGCGCTGTTCTTTACCTGCCAGGCCTTTGCGCGCGCCGCCCTGCCACGGGGAAGGGGCAAGATCATCAACATCGCGTCGCTGCTGTCCTTTCAGGGCGGCATCCGGGTGCCGTCCTATACCGCGTCGAAACATGGCGTGGCGGGGCTGACCAAGCTGATGGCCAACGAATGGGCCGGGCGCGGGCTGAACGTCAACGCCATCGCGCCGGGCTATATCGAGACGAACAACACGCAGGCACTGCGCGCCGATCCCGACCGCAGCCGCGCCATCCTGGAGCGCATCCCCGCAGGCCGGTGGGGTCGCCCCGAGGATATCGCCCAGACCGCCGTGTTCCTGGCCGCGCCCGCGTCCGATTACGTCAACGGCGCGATCCTCAACGTCGATGGAGGCTGGCTTGGCCGCTAGGTTGCACTATACCCCGTCCGCCGAACCCGCGGGCATCGTTCATCTGGGCCTGGGCGCGTTCTTTCGCGCGCATGGCGCCATCTATGTCGAACAAGCCATGGCGGCTTCGGGCGGTGACTGGGGGATCGTCGGCGTGTCGCTGCAATCGCCCGGCACGCGCGACCGGCTGGCCCCGCAGGGCTGGGCCTATACCGCGCTGCAGCTGGGCCCGGAGGGAGAGACCGCGCAGGTCGTCACCGTGCTGCGCGACGTTCTGGTCGCGCCGGAAAACCCCCAGGCCGTGCTGGACGCGATGACCGCACCCGCGGTGCGGATCGTCAGCCTGACGGTCACAGAAAAGGGCTATTGCCATAAGCCTTCCACGGGGCGGCTGAACGCCGATCACCCTGACATCCGCTACGATCTGGACAATCCGCTGCCCAGATCGGCGCCGGGTTTTCTGGTCCGGGCCCTGCAGGCGCGCCGCGCGGCGGGCATCCCGCCCTTTACCGTGCTGTGCTGCGACAACCTGCCGGAAAACGGCCATGTCGTGCGTGGCGTCGTGCTGGACCTGGCGCGGCTGATCGACCCCGATCTCGCCGCCTGGATCGAGGCGCAAGGGGCCTTCCCCTCGACCATGGTCGACCGCATCGTTCCGGCCACCACGCCCGCCGATCTGGACCGGGTCGAGACCCTGACGGGCCGGCGTGACGAGGCCCCGGTGATGCACGAACCCTTCCGCCAATGGGTGGTCGAGGACCGGTTCTGCAACGGTCGCCCGGACCTGGGTGCGGTCGGCGTGCAACTGGTCGACGACGTGACGCCGTTCGAGCACATGAAGCTGCGGATGCTGAACGGCACCCATTCCAGCCTGGCCTATCTGGGCTATCTGGCCGGGCACCAGACCATCGCCGACACGATGGCCGACCCGGTGATGGCGCAGTTCGTCGACCGTCTGTGGCGGTCCGAGATCATCCCGGCGCTGACGCCGCCGCCGGGCACCGACCTTGCGGCCTATGCCGACGCGCTGGCGGCGCGCTATGCCAATCCGGCAATCCGTCACCGGACCTGGCAGATCGCCATGGACGGCAGCCAGAAAATGCCGCAGCGCATCCTTGGCACCATCGCCGAAGGCCGCGCCGCCTGGCGGCCCGTACCGGGGCTGACCTTGGCCGTGGCGGCCTGGATGCGCTATGCCTCGGGGCGCGACGAGACGGGTGGAACGATCGAGGTCAAAGACCCGCTGGCCCCGCAGATGGCCGCGCTGTGGCGCGACGATCCGGCGGCGACGGTCGACGGGTTCCTGGCCCTGTCGCAGGTCTTTCCCGCCGTGCTGCGCGACGACACGGGGTTCCGCGCGGAGCTGACCGATGCGCTGACGAAGCTGGTGCGTGATGGCGCGCGGGTCGCCGCAAGTGGCTGAACCGCTGGTCCTGAACCCGTCGGACACCGTCGCCATCCTGACCACGCGCGGCGTGGCGCCTGCCGGACACAAGATCGCCCGCGCGGACATCGCGCGGGGGGCGGCGGTGGTGAAGTACGGGCAGGTGATCGGCTATGCCACCTGCGACATCGCGGCGGGCGATCACGTTCACAGCCACAACCTGGCCTTTGGTGATCACGACCGCGACCAGTCCCCCGGCGCCGGGCTTGCGGCCGCGCGGGCGGCTCTTGACCGGCATCGCGGGCCGGAGTTGCAGTTTCAGGGCTATCACCGCGACGGCAGACAGGTCGGCACGCGCAACTTCGTGGCGCTGGTGGCGACGGTCAACTGTTCGGCGACGGTCATCCGCCGCGCCGCCGACGAATTGCAGGCCGAGGGCGCGCTGGCCGATTATCCGAATGTTGACGGGGTGGTGGCCTTTGCCCACGGATCGGGCTGCGGGATGGCCGACAGCGGTCCGGGGTGGATCGCGCTGCAGCGGGTGCTGACCGGGCATGCCGGGCACCCGAACGTCGGGGCCGCGCTGTTCGTAGGGCTGGGCTGCGAGGTCATGCAGATCGCCCGCATGAAGCAGGAGTTGGGCCAGGCCGCGCGCTTTCATGGGCTGACGATCCAGGACAACGGTGGCACCCGCGCGACCATCGACGCCATCAAGGCCCGCGTCCGCCAGATGCTGCCGCAGGTTAATGCGGTGACGCGCGCACCCGCCCCGGCATCGGCCCTGCGGATCGGGCTGCAATGCGGCGGGTCGGACGGATTTTCGGGCATCACGGCCAACCCGGCACTTGGGGTGGCCTGCGATATCCTGGCCGCGCAGGGCGCATCGGTCGTGCTGTCTGAGACGCCCGAGATCCACGGCGCGGAACGCCTGCTGCTGGACCGCGCCGCCGACCCCGCATTGGCCGACCGGCTGCTGGCCCGCCTGCGCTGGTGGGAGGGGTATGCCGCGATGAACGGTGCCTCGCTGGACAACAATCCCAGCCCAGGCAACAAGGCGGGCGGGCTGACTACGATCCTTGAAAAATCTCTAGGCGCGGTGGCCAAGGCGGGCGCCACGCCGCTGAACGCCGTGCTGGATTATGCCGAACCCATCACCGCGCCGGGCCTGAACTTCATGGACACGCCGGGTTACGACCCGGTCTCGGCCACGGGTCAGATCGCCGGGGGGGCGCAGCTGATCGTGTTCACCACCGGGCGCGGATCAGCCTTCGGGTCGAAACCCGCGCCGACCCTCAAGCTGGCGACGAACGATGCCCTGTTCGCCGCAATGCGCGACGACATGGATCTGAACTGCGGCGACGTGCTGTCCGGTGTCAGCCTTGACGACAAGGGCCGCCAGATCGTCGATCTGATCCTGCGCACCGCCTCGGGCCAGGTCACCCGCAGCGAGGCCCTGGGCCTGGGCGACCAGGAGTTTCTGCCCTGGCAGATCGGCGCGGTGCTGTAGTCAGCGCCGCGCGTCCTCGACCGCCTGCCGGATCAACGCGCCCGGATGGCGGATCACCTGTCGCCCAAGCGCGTGCCCGGCCCGGATGGCACCGGCGCAATCGGCCCCCGTCAGCCGTGCCGCCAGATAGCCCGCATTGAAGCTGTCGCCCGCGGCGGTGCTGTCGACCGGGGTCTCGACGCTGAGATCGTCGATGTGGCCCGCACCATCGCGCCCGCCGAACCGGATCGGCCCACCGCCATTCTTGACCACCACCTGGCCCGCGCCCAGGGCCAGATAGCGGTCCAGCGTCGCCTGCGGATCGGCATCGCCGAACAGCGCGGCCTCGTCGTCGAAGCTGGGCAGGACCAGGTCCGCGCGGCCGGCAGCGTCCTGCGTGACCGCACGCATGGTGTCCACGTCGGCCCACAGGCGCGACCGCAGGTTGGTGTCGAAGACGACCGTGGTGCCGGCCTGCCGCGCCCGGTCCAGCGCGTGCATCAGGCCGATGCGCCCCTGCGGGGGCAGGATCGCCAGCGTGATCCCCGACAGATAGGCCATTGCGCAGCCCTGAAGGGCGGCGTGCAGCAGGGTCGGGTCGTCGGCCAGCCGCCGCGCCGCGGACGTGTCGCGCCAGTAGGAGAAGCTGCGTTCCCCGTTCGTCAGGCTGATCGCATAGAGGCCGATCTCGGCATCGGGCTGACGGCTGACATGGGCGGTGCCCAGCCCTTCGGCCCGCAGGAACTCGACCATCCGGGTCGAAAAGTCGCCCGTGCCGACCCGCGTCAGATAGTCGACCTGCCAGGCGTCGTCCAACAGGCGGCGCAGATACCAGGCCGTGTTCAGCGTGTCGCCGGCAAAGCCCATCCGCCACAGGTCCGGATCTGGGGCGCGCGACATCTCGACCATGGCCTCGCCGATGGACAGGATGCGGATGGGGTCGGCTTGCGGCATGTTTTGGGATCTTTCAGTCGGTGAAATAGTCGGGATGCGCCGCGGCCATCTGCGGCAGTTCGGTCAGCATCTGGCGCAGATGCGTGCGGATGGCATCTTCGGCGCCATCGGCGTCGCCGGCCTGCAGCGCGGTCAGGACGGCACGGTGCTGGGCGATGGTCTGGCTGCGGTCGAAGACGCGCATCGACAGGTGCCGCAGGCGGTTCATCTGGGCCTTGAGCCGTTCCAGATCCTGCCAGACGGCGCCCTGATCCGCCGCCAAGGCCATGGCGCGGTGGAACCGGTCGTCCGATTCGATGAACCCCGGCACGTCGCCTTCGACATCGCACCTTTCCTGCACGGTCAATTCGGCGGCCATCGCGGTCAGGTCGGGGCGGGTGGCGGCCACATGGCGGGCCAGGTCGCTTTCCACCGCCTCGCGGATGAAGCGCGCCGACAGGACCGCCCGCATCGAGATGCGCCCGATATAGGTGCCCCGTTGGGGCAGCACCTCGGCCAAGCCATCGGCGGCAAGCCGGATGAAGGCCTCGCGCACGGGTTGGCGCGACAGGTTGACCTGCGCCGCGATCTCCGTCTCCGACAGGCGCGTGCCCGGCAGCAGGTCGCCGCGCAGGACGCAGCGGTACAACCAGTCATGGACCTGCTGGGCGGTCGTGGCAGCGCGGATCGGAATCATGTCGAGCCCTTTTCCCCAAATTTATACCATACTTCCATACCAGTAAAGGGCATCGGTCAATCGATAGCATTTTAGAAAGGATTCGCTGCCAGAATGGCGCGGCGGGCGTCAAGATGACGCGACACCGCAACCCCGACCAACCCTGTCGAAGGCAGTCCCATGAAGATCGCAGCCCTCTCCCTTTTGCTTGCGCTGGCGGGTCCGGCGCTGGCCGACGATCCGTTGCTGACCGTGGTCGGCCCGGACGGCACGCAGACCTATGACCAGGCGGCGCTTCAGGCGTTTGGGCCGGTCAGCTTTGCCACCTCGACCATCTGGACGGAGGGGCAGCCGACCTTCACCGGGGTCCCGCTGCAGACGATCCTGACCGATGCGGGCATCGATGAGGGCACGGTCTCGGCCGTGGCGATCAATGACTACGCCGTGCAGATTCCCGTGGACGAGGTGACGGCGGATTATCCCATCGTCGCGTTCCAGCAGGACGGGCAGGCGATGTCCGTGCGCGACAAGGGGCCGCTCTGGGTCATCTATCCCTATGATTCCGATCCTGCGCTGCAGTCCGAGGTGACCTATGCCCGCAGCATCTGGCAGCTGGTCCGGATCGAGGCCGTGCGGTGATCAACGCGGTGGGCACCGACCTGCATCCCCCGCGCATCGCGCGGGCGGTCAGGATGATGCCCGCCTTCTTCGGTTGCGTAATCCTGGCCCTGGGGCTGGTCGTCTGGCTGCTGCAGGTCGATGCGCGCCGTCAGATCGACGAGATGGGGACCGCGGCCACGGACAACACCCAATGGTTCCTGGCCCAGTCCGAGGTCGAGGTTCTGGCCCTGCAGCGTGCCGCGTTGCTGCTGGCCGCGCCCGGTGCCGGCGCGGATCAAGCGCAAGATCTGCGGCAGCGGTTCGACATCTTCTACTCGCGCATACAGACGCTGCAGCAGGGGCGGACCTATGATCACCTGCGCGCGGAACCCGGCATCTCGACCGCGCTGCAGGAGATCCAGTCCGGGCTGGACGCCGCCGTGCCGGTGATCGACGGCGATGACGCGGGACTGATCGCTGGGCTGCCCCGGATCATGCCCATCGTCGACGCCGCCGTGCCCCTGGTCAGGCAGGTGTCGCTGGAGGGGGTGCGGCTGTTCGCCGAGAAATCCGCGCTGCGCCGCGAAGGTGTGGCCCGCGCATTGACGACCCTGTCGCTGCTGGTCGTTCCGCTGTTCATGGTGCTGGCGGGCAGCGTCGTGGTCCTGGCCGCGATGGTGCGCAGCGCAGGCGAACGAAACCGCCGCATCGCCGCGGTCAGCAATCGCCTGAATTCGCTGTTCGAGGCGTCGATCGACGCAATCCTGGTGGCGCGCCCCGATGGGCGGATCCTGGGCTTCAACGCCGCAGCACAGCGCATCTACGGATATGACCGGGCCGAGGCCGTGGGCGCCGACGTCGTCGACCTGCTGACCCCGCACGACCGGCGTGCCAAGGTGCGCGAGGTTCTGGCCCGGGTCCGTGACGGCACCACCCGCCCGCGCGCCGGCGGGCCCGATATCATGCAGACCGCCGCCCGGCACAAGTCGGGCCGGATCATCCCCGTCGAACTGTCCATGTCGGTCGCCCGAGGAGAGGACGGACCGCTGGTGGTCGCCTTCGTGCGCGACGTGTCCCGACGTGCGGCCGAGGAGGCCGAACTGATCGAGGCCCGTGACCGCGCCGTCGCGGGCGAACAGGCCAAGACGCGCATGATCGCCGTGATGAGCCATGAGATGCGGACCCCCCTGAACGGCATTCTGGGCTTGCTGGACCTGCTGAGCCTGACCGAACTGGACGAACGCCAGCGACAGTACGTCGCCGCGATGGAGCATTCCGGCCGCATGCTGCTGGGCCATGTCAACGATGTGCTGGACACCTCGCGGGCGCGCAGCGGTCAGTTGGTTCTGGCCCGGAACCCGGTCGACCTGCGCAGCTTGGTCGATTCGGCGATCCTGGGCCTGCAGACGCAGGCACAGGCGGCGGGCAACCAATTGATGGCTGTATATTCCGGCGACGATATGGCGCCGGTCCTGGGCGATGCGGCGCGGCTGGAACAGATCGTCGTGAACCTGGTCGGCAACGCCATCAAGTTCACTGAAAACGGACATATCACCGTGCTGGTCGATACGTCGGGGCCACCGGGACACGTCACGTTGCGCGTGACCGATACGGGTATTGGCATCCCCGCAGCCGATCTGGACAGGATCTTCGATGCGTTCGTCACGTTGGGTTCGACCTTCGACCGCAAGGTCGAGGGGACGGGACTTGGTCTCAGCATCGTCAAGGGCCTGGTCGATGCCATGGGCGGAAAGATCACGGTCTCAAGCCAGCCGGGCAGGGGGACCGCGTTCCGGATCACGCTGCCCCTGGAGCCTGCGCCCGTTGCGCCCGACACGGTGCCCCAGCAGGCGGTGGCCAGTCCGGACTGTCCCGGCCTCAGCATTCTGATGGTCGAGGACAACGCCATCAACCGTCTGGTTGCCCGCGAGATGCTGCGCCGCCAAGGATGCGACGTGACCGAGGCCGAGGATGGCCTTGCCGGCGTCGCCGCCGCCCAACAGCGCCGGTTCGACCTGATCCTGATGGATATCAGCATGCCCCGCATGAACGGCATCGACGCGGCCCGGCGCATTCGCGCGGGTGACGGCCCCAACCGCGACTGCCCCATCGTGGCCCTGACGGCCCATGCCATGCCAGAGGATCTGGCAAGCTTTCGTCAGGCCGGGATGGACCGATCGCTGGTCAAGCCGCTCAGCCGGGCGGCGCTCAACGCGCTGTTGCAGGCGGTGCGTCCCGCGGGTCCGTTGCCGCAGGCGTGATCGGCCGCGTGCCCCTGCATCTGTTGCAGAATCTCCGGGGTGGGCCGCCAACCTTGCGGCGGGGGCTTGGGGGAAGGCACGCGCGGGGCTATTGTCGCTGAAAAGGCCAATACAAGCACGAGGCAGCAGCATGTCCACGAATCGTCCCTTCGGCGACCGAAGAACTTTCCTTCAAGGTCTTGCGGCGACGGGCGTCCTGATCCCCGCCATGGCCTATGGCCAGGAAAACCCGGGACCGCAGCGCAACCAGTCGTCGTTCCGCGCGCGGCATTGGCAGGATTTCTATCCGTCCTTGGGCAAGGGGGTTCTGTTGGCCGACGTGACCTCGCGTGCGGTGCATTTCTGGTCGGGTGACGAAAGCGTGCATTTCGTCTTTCCCTGCGCGATCCCGATGACAGACGAACTGACCCGCCGCGGCCAGACCGAGATCGTGCGTAAGGTCGCCAACCCGCCCTGGACGCCCACGCCCAGCATGCGCGTCAAGGATCCGACCCTGCCGCAGCGGGTCGAGGGGGGCGCGCCCGAAAACCCGTTGGGCAAGTTCGGCCTGTACCTGGGCTGGCCGGCCTATCTGGTCCACGGCACCCATGACACGCGCAAGATCGGGCGGCGGTCGTCGTCGGGCTGCTATGGCCTCTATAACGAGCATGTCGAAAAGCTGTATGCGGTCGCAGAGATCGGCACACAGGTGACGGTGTTCTGATCGCCAGGGCGGGGCGCATGGCGCCCTGCCTTTCAACCGTGGTGGATCGCGATGGTCTTGGTGCGGGTGAAGCCGTACAGCGCCTCGAACCCCTTTTCGCGACCATGCCCCGACTTGCCGATGCCGCCGAAGGGCAGCTCGACCCCGCCCCCCGCGCCATAGTTGTTGACGAAGACCTGGCCGCAGTTCAGCCGGCCCGCCAGGCGCAGCTGTCGCGCCCCGTCGCGGGTCCAGATGCCAGCGACCAGTCCGTATTCGGTGCCGTTGGCAATGCGAAGGGCCTCCGCCTCATCGGCAAAGGGCATCATGACCTGCACCGGGCCAAAAATCTCCTGCTGCGCCAAGGCGTGATCGGAGGGTACGTCCGCAAACAGCGTGGGTCGCACGAAATGGCCGCCGGCCGCCGCGTCAGGATGCAGGCGCCCCTGTGCCGCCAGGGTCAGTTCGCGGGTGCCAAGATCGATGAAATCCTGCACCAGTCGCCTCTGGCGCGACGACACCAGCGGACCCAGGTCGTGGCTGTCGGGCGCCGGTCCTGCCACCAGCCCGTTGAAGATGTCGGACATGCGGCGACGCACCTCGTCATAGACACCGGCCTGTACCAAAACGCGCGACGCGGCCGAACAGGTCTGCCCGGCATTCTGCATGCAGGCCCCGACCAGAACCGGGATCGCCCGGTCCAGGTCGGCGTCGTCAAAGACGATCTGAGGCGACTTGCCTCCCAGTTCTAGCGTCACGGGCACGGCGTTGGCCGCCGCGGCGCGCTGAATGCCGGCCCCGGTCCCGACCGAGCCGGTGAAGGACAGATGATGCACGCCCGGATGTGCGGACAGCGCCGCGCCCACCTCGGCCCCCAGGCCGGTCACGACGTTCAACGCGCCGGGGGGCAAACCCGCCTGATGGGCGATCTGCGCAAAGACCAGGGCCGAGAGCGACGCATCCTCGGCCGGCTTCAGCACCACGGCATTGCCCGCGGCAAGCGCCGCCGCGACGGCGCGGCCCAGGATCTGCATGGGATAGTTCCACGGGATGATGATCCCGCAAACGCCATGCGGCTCGCGCAGTGTATAGGCGGTATAGCCCTGTTGATAGGGAATCGTGCTGCCCATCAGCTTGTCCGCCGCACCGCCGTAGAATTCCAGATAGCGGGCCAGGGCCACCGAATCGCGGCGCGACTGGTCCAGCGGCTTGCCCACGTCCAGCGTCTCGATCATCGCAAGGTCCTCGGCCCGGTCCAGGACCAGGGCGGACATCCGCGTCAGGATGCGCCCGCGGTCGGTGGCGGTCAGCGCCCCCCAGGGGCCGTCCAGGGCGGCGCGGGCGGCGGCGACGGCGGCGTCGACATCGGCCGGGGTGCCGCGACCGATCACCCCGATGGCATCGCCGGTCGACGGATCCTCGACCGGCAGGGTGCCGCCTTGGGGGCGGGTCCAGTGGCCATCCACGAAGATCAGGCTGGTGTCGATGCGGGTCAGATCGTCGATGATCATGCTGCGGTCCTGTGGTCGGTGGAAAAATTGCGTCCGGTCACCTTGTGGCCCGGGCGGCCAGCGCCCAAGCTGGCCCCCCGGCAGGACAGGAGGAGACGATGGACAAGATGACGGTCGGCATGGTGGGCGTGGGTCTGATGGGCCACGGCATCGCGCGAAACATTGCGGCCAAGGGGTGGCCGCTGCTGTTTCTGGATCATCCCGGCAACCAGCCGGTCGGTGACCTGACGGCGCTTGGCGCGCGCCGCGTCGATAGGCTGGAGGCCCTGGCGGAATGCCGCGCGGTCATCCTGTGCCTGTCGGGCACCCCCCAGGTCGAGGAGGTGCTGCTGGGCGCGGGCGGTCTGCTGGCCGCGATCCGTCCGGGAACCGTAATCGTCGACTGTTCGACCGCGATCCCGGCATCGACCCTGCGCCTGGCGGGGCTGACGCGCGAGGCGGGCGGGGAATTCATGGACGCGGCCATGACCCGCACCCCAAAGGAGGCCGAGGAAGGCCGCCTGAACCTGCTGGTGGGCGCGGACGGTGATCTGTTCAACCGCATGCGCCCCCTGCTGGGCACGTTCGCCGAGAACATCTTTCACGCGGGCGACGTCGGCGCGGGCCATACGCTGAAGCTGCTGCACAACTTCGTCTCGATCGGCTGCGCGACCCTGATCAGCGAGGCCGCGGCCTGTGCGCGGCAGGCGGGCATCCGTGACGCGACCTTTGTCGACGTGCTGTCCAAGGGCGGCGGGCACGGTGCCGCGCTGGACCGGATCGCGCCCTTCCTGCTGTCGGGGGACACGTCGGGAATGCGCTTTTCGGTCGCGAATGCGGCCAAGGACCTGTCCTATTACCGGCAGCTGTCGCGGGACGTGGGCGCCGCGCATGACGCGGCAGACGGCGTCGGGGCGGCCCTGGACGGGCTGGCCCAAGGCGGTTTTGCCGAAAGCTATCTGTCGGAAGCCGCGGCCCTGTTTTCCCCGCAGGACAAGCCCTCGCACGACTAGCCCGTGACCACGGGCCAGGGGCGTGCGGGCGGGGCGATCCGTTCCCACGCCCGCGCGGCGCGCAGCACGCCCAGGTCGTCGAACCGGCGGCCCGCGATCTGCAACCCGATGGGCACGCCGTTCCGGTCATGGCCGCAGGGCACGCTGATCGCCGGTTGTTCGCCGATGTTGAAGGGCGCGGTAAAGCCGATATGCTGCATCGCGCGGGTCACGTCGTTGTCGGCCGGATAGGCCCAATCCGCCGGAAAGCTGACATTCGGAGAGATGGGCGACAGGATCAGGTCCAGATCAGCCATGGCCTGCGTGGTGCGACGACGGATCTCGACCGTGGCGCCATAGCTGCGCCAGACGTCCTCTCCGGACCGGCCCAGACCCGATTCGGCCCATTCACGCACCAGCGGCAGGATCCGGGCCCGCTGTTCCGGCGCCAGCGCCAGCACGTCCAGCCCGGCCCGCGTGCGCCAGAAATCATCCAGGCCCTGCAGCAGGTCGGGAGTCATCCAAGGATCGATGGGCCGGATGACGGCGCCAGCCTGTTCGAACAGCGCCGCCGCAGCGGTCACGGCGGCGCTGACCTGCGGGTCGACCGCCATGCCGCAGCCGGCGTCCATCAGCAGGCCGACGCGCAGCCCTTTCAGGTCGCGGTCCAGGTTCATCCAGTCGATCGTCGCGGGTGGCAGGGACATGTGGTCGCGCCCGTCGGGCCGGGACAGCACCGCCATGGCCATCGCGGCATCGGTGACGGTCCGCGTCATCGGTCCCGCCGCGCGCCCCATGAAAGGCGGGTCGATCGGCACGCGCCCCAAGCTGGGCTTCAGCCCCACCAGCCCGCACCACGCGGCGGGCAGCCGGATCGATCCGCCGATGTCGGTCCCCAGATGGAGCGGCCCATAGCCCGCAGCCCCTGCCGCTCCCGCCCCCGCGCTGGAGCCGCCGGGGTTCATTGCGGTGTTCCACGGATTGCGCGCCAGCCGGTGAAAGCTGGACAGGCCCGAGGACAGCATCCCGAAATCGGGCATGGTCGTGCGGCCCAGAAAGACCGCCCCCGCCTCGCGCATGCGGGCGGCGGGGGGTGCATCCTCGGTGCGCGGCGTCATGTCGCTGACCGCGGTGCCCAGGGGCATCGCCACGCCGCGGGTGGCGATGTTCTCCTTGACGGTGATGGGCACGCCGTCCAGCGATACGCCGTTTACCGTCAGCGGATCGCCCCGCCGCCAGCGGTCCTCGGACGCGCGGGCGGCCTCCAGCGCCACGTCGTGATCGACGGTCCACATCGCGTTCAGTACCGGCTCGCAGGCGTCGATACGGTCCAGGACGGCGCGGGTCACCTCGACCGGGGACAGGCTGCGGTCGGCAAAGCCCGCGGTCATCGCGGCGGCGGTCAGGTCGGCAAATGCGGTCATGGGGTCCTCAGGTGATCCGGGTCAGCAGGCCCGCGGCCAGGCGCGCACGCTCGGGCAGGCTGTCGATCTCGATATGTTCGTCCAGCGTGTGCAGGCCGCGGCCGCGCACTCCGATGCTGTCCAGCGTGGGCACGCGCATCGCGCCGGTGAAGTTGCCGTCCGACCCGCCGCCCGACCGGTCCGACGACAGCTCGAACCCGATCTGCGCCGACAGGTCGCGCGCCAGATCGTAAAGCGCCATCGTGCCTGGCTGCGGCTCCCAGACAGGGCGGGTGACGCCGCGGGTGACGGTGAATTCGACCCCGTCCCGTTCGCCCTGCAGCGCCAGCATGGCCGCGACGCCGCGGTCCAGGTCGGCTTGGGTCTTGGCCATGGACAGGACCTCGGCCCGGCATTCCGAGGCCACGCAGTTCACCCATTGCCCGGCATGGATCACGCCCACCGAGAAGGTGCAGTCCTCGGTGGTCATCGCCTCGATCTCCAAAATGCGGCGGGCCATGGCGGCGATGGCGGACCGCCCGTCCTTCAGCGCCCAGCCCGCATGGCTGGGCCGGCCATGGGTCAGCAGGTCGAAGCGCGCGATGGCGTATCGCCCGATCACCGCGCCCCCGTCGGGCAGCGCGGGTTCGGGCAGCAGCACGGCGCGCTGGACGCGGGCGGCATCCTCGATCAGGCCGCGGGTGGCGGGGGTGCCGACCTCCTCGTCGGGGGTGAACAGGAACGTGACTGGCAAGGGCGTGGTCAGCCCCGCCCGCGCGATCTGGCGCATCGCTTCCAGAAAGACGTAGTTGCCGCCCTTCATGTCCATGATGCCCGGCCCCCAGGCCTTGCCGTCCTGCACCCGGAAAGGCAGCTTCTCCAGCGTGCCGACGGGATGGACCGTGTCCATGTGCCCCGACACCAGGATGCCCGGCTTGCCCTGATCGGCATGCGGAAAGGTCGCGCGGATCGAGGTGCCGAAGCCCTTGGTGCCCGGCACCGTCTCGACCGTGGCGCCGATTGCGGACAGATCGCGCGCGGCCAGGTCCATCATCCGGCTGACGGCGGCCGCGTCCCAGGTCGGGCTTTCGCATTCGATCCAGGGGCGCAGGCCCGTCAGCATCTCCTCCGCGTCGAAGGGCAGGTCGACCGCGCTCATGCCGCCACCGGCAGGCGGCGTTCGATCAGCCGCGCATAGATCGACGCGCCGACGGGCAGGATGCCCTCGTCCAGCACGAAGCCCGGATTGTGCAGCGGCACCGTCCCCGCATGGCCCAGGTTGCCATAGGCGCCGGGGACCTGCTGCAGCATGTCGGCGAAATCCTCGGACCCGGTGAAGGGCTGGGAATCGTCGCGCACATTGTCTGCCCCCAGCACGTCGGCGGCGGCCTGGGTCCAGGCGTCCGACAGGTCGGCATCGTTCACCAGTACGTCGAAGATCTCGCGGAAGTCGCAGGTGATCCGCAGGTCGAAGGCCTGCGCGGCACCCTCGCAGATCGCGCGCATCCGCGCCTGCATCAGGTCGCGGACCTCGGGGCGGAAGAAGCGGATCGTGCCGGCCAGGGTCGCGGTCTCGGGCACCACGTTGTAGGCGCTGCCTGCATGGATCTGGGTCACCGACAGCACGGCCTGATCCAGCGGCGCGACGTTGCGGCCCAGGATCGTCTGGAACTGCCCCACCAGCCCTGATGCCGCGACCAGCGCGTCGCGCGACTGCTGCGGCATGGCGGCATGGCTGCCCTTGCCCGTCACGGTGATGTCGAAGAAGGACGCCCCCGCCATGGCCGGCCCCTTGCACAGGGTCGCGCGGCCCGGCTGGCCGGTCGGCTGGTTGTGCATGCCATAGACCTCGTCGACCGGGAACCGCTGGAACAGCCCGTCGGCGATCATGGCGCGGGCGCCGCCCAGACCCTCCTCGGCGGGTTGGAAGATCAGGACCGCGGTGCCGTCGAAGTTGCGCGTGCGCGCCAGATACTGCGCGGCACCCAACAGCATGGTCGTGTGCCCGTCATGGCCGCAGGCATGCATCTTGCCGGCCTGGGTCGAGGCATGGGGCAGCCCCGTCGCCTCCTGGATCGGCAGCGCGTCCATGTCGGCGCGCAGGCCGATGCGGCGGTTGCCCTGACCCCGGCCATGCACGATTCCAACGACGCCGGTCTTGCCCACGCCCTCGTGGACCTCGTCCACGCCCCATTCGCGCAACTTGGCCGCGACGACCGCGCTGGTGCGGACCTCCTCCATGCCGATCTCCGGGTGCGCGTGCAGGTCGCGGAAGATCTCGGTCAGTTCCGGGACGGCGGCATCGATCTCAAGCAGGTTCGGCATGTCTCACCTCTGGCATGGCACGGAAATTCTGGAAGTCCCATGACCGGCCGGGGGCGGCCTCGATCAGGGCGCGGGTATAGGGATGGGCGGGCGCGGCCAGGACCTCGCCCGCGGGGCCGTGTTCCACGACGGCGCCGCGCTGCATGACGATCACCTCGTCGCAGATCTGGGCGGCGACGCGCAGATCGTGGGTGATGAAGACGATCGCGATGCCCAGGTCGCGCTGAAGCTGGTCCAGCAGGTCCAGCACCTGCGCCTGCACCGACACGTCCAGCGCCGACACGGCCTCGTCCGCGACCAGCACGTCGGGGCGCATCATCACCGCGCGGGCGATGGCGATGCGCTGCCGCTGCCCGCCCGAGAACTGGTGCGGATAGCGGGCCAGCGCGTCGGCGGGCAGGCCCACGACGCCCATCAGGCGCGCGGCCTCGGCCATCGCGTCGGCGCGGCTGGTGCCATAGTTCAATGGCCCCTCGATAAGACTCTCGCCGATGGTCCAGCGGGGGTTCAGCGACCGCATCGGGTCCTGGAACACCACCTGCAGCTTCTTGCGGTGCGGGCGCAACGCGCCGCGCGAAAGGTTCGCGATGTCGGCATCATCCAGCAGGATGCGCCCCGAACTGGGGTCGATCAGCCGCATGATGCAGCGCGCGACGGTGGACTTGCCGGACCCGCTCTCGCCCACGATCCCCAGGGTGCGGCCGCGCGACAGGGCGAAGGTCACATCCTTGGCGGCATGCGCTTGCGGCAGCTTCCGCAGGATGCCGCCGCCGCCATAGACCTTGTTCAGCCGCTCGACCCGCAGGACGGCGTCCTCCGTCACGGGCCGCGCCTCGCGGGGCGACAGGCTGGGCACGGCTTTCAGCAGCTTGCGGGTATAGTCCGCCTGCGGGTCGCGCAGCAGCGTCTCGACCGCGCCATGTTCGACGATCTCGCCCTGCTTCATGACATAGACGGTGTCGGCGATCTCGGCGACGACGCCCATGTCATGGGTGATGAACAGCACCGCCGTGCCGTGGCCCTTCTGCAATTCGTCGATCAGCGCCAGGATCTGCTTTTGCGTGGTCACGTCCAGCGCGGTCGTGGGTTCGTCCGCGATCAGCAGCACCGGCTCCAGCACCAGCGCCATCGCGATCATGATCCGCTGGCGTTGGCCGCCCGACAGCTGGTGCGGATAGCTGCGGAAGATGCGCTCGACATCGGGCAGATGGACCTGCTCCATGATCGCCACGGCGCGACGGCGGCGTTCCGCGGCGGGCAGGTCGGTGTGCAGCTCCATCACCTCCATGATCTGGTCGCCCACGCGCAGCACCGGGTTCAGCGCGGTCATCGGCTCCTGGAAGATCATCGCGACGCGGGCCGCGCGCAGGTCGCGCATCTCGGCCTGTGTCAGGGGCAGCAGGTCGCGGCCCTGCAGCCGGATCGTGCCCCCCGCGACGCGCAGCGCGTCGGGCAGCAGCCCCATGATCGCCAGCGAGGTGACGGATTTCCCCGACCCGGATTCGCCCACCAGGCAGACGGTCTCGCCCGCGCGGATGGTCACGTCGATGCCCTTCAGGACTGCGGGGTTTCCCGGCGTCTCGGGCAGGGTCACGGTCAGGTCGCGGGCCTGCAGCACCACGTCGGCCGCGTCGAAGTTGCGTGTCTTGAACTGCATCAGCCTGCCCTTTTCTTCAGCCGCGGGTCCAGCATGTCGCGTGCCGCATCGCCCAGAAGGTTGATCGACAGGATGCACAGCGACAGCGCGATGCCGGGATAAAGGATCAGCTCCGGCTTGATGCGGAAGAACAGCCGACCCTCGGCCATGATGTTGCCCCAGGTGGGGGTCTCGGTGCTGACGCCTGCGCCCAGGAAGGACAGGATCGCCTCAGTCAGGATGGCGCTGGCCAGGATGTAGGTGCCCTGCACGATCAGGGGTGCGGTGGTGTTCGGCACCAGGTGGCGCACCAGGATCTTGCGCATCGGCGTGCCAAGCGCGATCGCGGCCTCGACATAGGGCTCCTCGCGCGCGGAAAGGACAACGGCGCGGACCAGACGCACGACGCGGGGGATCTCGGGGATGGTGATCGCGGCGATGACCGATCCGACCGACGGGCCGTTCAGCGCCACCAGCGCGATGGCCAGCAGGATCGACGGGATCGCCATCAGCGCATCCATCGCCCGCATGATGATCGCGTCCGCCGTGCGGAAGAAGCCCGCGATCATGCCGATGATCAGGCCCAGCAGGACCGACACCACCGCCGTGGCGATTCCGATGATCAGCGACAGCTGTCCCCCGATCAGCACGCGGCTGAAGATGTCGCGACCGAAATTGTCGGTGCCAAGGGGATGGCCCTCGATCGGGCCCTGCAAGCGGGCCATGGGGTTCATCGCCAGCGGGTCATGCGGCGCGATCCAGCCCGCCAGCAGCGTCAGGACGACGATGACGGCCAGCACCAGCGCCGCGATCTTGCTGCCTGCGCCCAGATGCGGCAGGCGCAGCGCGCGCAGGACCGGCTGCATCGCCGAGGTCGGTTGCGGTACCTGTGCCATCAGTAACGGATCCTTGGGTCAAAGAGGCTGTAGCTGAGGTCGATCAGCAGGTTCACCAGCACATAGAGGAAGCTGGTCAGCAGGATCATCGCCTGGATGACCGGATAGTCGCGCGCCAAGATCGCATCGACCGTCAGGCGGCCCACGCCGGGGATGTTGAAGACGGTCTCGGTCACCACCACGCCTCCGATCAGCAGGGCAAAGCCGGTGCCGATCACGGTCAGGATCGGGACGGCCGCGTTCTTCAGTGCGTGGCGGAACAGGACGGTGCGTTCCGGGGCCCCCTTGGCGCGGGCGGTGCGGATATAGTCCTCGCCCAGCACCTCCAGCATGTTGGCCCGCGTCATGCGCGCGATCAGCGCGACATAGATGGTGGACAGCGTCAGCGCGGGCAGGAAGGCATTTGACAGAAACCCGCCCAGGCCCGACGACAGGGGCGTGTATCCCTGCACCGGGAACCAGCCCAGCTGCAGCGAGAAGACCAGGATGAACAGGTATCCGATCACGAAGACCGGCACCGAAAACCCCAGGACCGAGAAGGTCATCACCGCGTAATCGGCCATGCTGCGATGCTTCCACGCGGCCAGGACGCCCATCGGCACGGCGATCGCGACCGACATCACGATGGTCAGCACCGCAATGGACAGGGTCGGCGCGATGCGGTCGGCGACCATCGTGGCCACCGGCGTGTTCGAGATCAGCGACACGCCCAGATCGCCCCGCAGCAGCTGTCCGACCCAGGTCACGAACTGGATGTGCAGCGGATCGTTCAGGCCCATGGCCTCGCGAATGCGCTCCAGCTGGGCGGGGGTCGCCATGTCGCCCGCGATGATCGCGGCCGGGTCGCCCGGCGTCAGGCGCAGCAGCAGGAAGACGAAGACGGCGACCAGCAGCATCACCGGAATGACGGCCAGAATGCGCCGCAGGATGTACCCCAGCATCAGGTTTCTCCGATCAGGTGGGTGGGGGGCGGCAGGACCGCCCCCTGCTTTCGATCACTCGGACTTCTGCAGGCCCCAGAAGACCGGCACGGGCGAGTTGATCATCTCGGTGATCGTGGTGCGACGGGCCTGCGGCAGGGTGTACTGACCCAGAGGGATCAGCAGGCCGTTCTCAAGGGCATGGGCCTGGATCTTCTCGGCGACCGCGGCCTGGGCTGCTGCGTCGGGGGCGTCGATGAACTCCTCCTTGAGACCCTCGATGGTCTCGTCGGTCGGCCAGCCGAACCAGGCGTCGTCGCCGCGTCCGTTCAGCATCGGGTTCGAGATCGGGTTCGAGATCTCCGGCACCATCCAGTTTGTGATGAACACGTTCCAGCCCCCTTCGGCCGGGGCTGCCTGGCTGGCACGGCGGGTGACCAGCGTTTGCCAGTCCATCGGCTGCAGCTCGACCTGGAACCCGGCCTCGCGCAGCATCTGCGACACGACGACGGGCTGGGTGGCCAGCGCCACCATGTCGGTGGGTGCCATCAGCACGACCGGCGTGCCGTCATAGCCCGCCTGTTCCAGCAGCGCCCGCGCCTCCTCGGCGCCGCCGCCCTGGGTCAGGGTGTCGGTGCCAGTGGCGTTCTCCAGCGGCGTCCCGCAGCCCAGGATGGCGCCGCAGACCGAATAATATTCGGGGTTGCCGACCATCGCGGCCAGGACCGGTTCCTGGGTGATCGCCTTGATGGCCGCCTGGCGGACCTGGACGTTGTCGAAGGGCGGGTGCAGGAAGTTCATCCGCGTCATCGTCTGCATGCCGGTCGGCTCGCGCGTCTCGACGACGATGTTCGGATCACCCTCCAGCAGCGGGATCAGGTCGACCTGCATCGCCTCGATATAGTCGATCTCTCCGCCCGATAGCGCGTTCACGGCGGTCTGGACGTCGGGCATGTTGACCCATTCGACGCGGTCGACATTGACGACCTTGCCACCGGCCATCCAGTCGGCGGGTTCGTCGCGCGGCACGTATTCGTCGAACTTCTCATAGACGACCATCAGCCCCGGCTGGAACTCCGCCTCGACAAAGCGGAACGGCCCCGAACCCACATATTCGGTGATCGCCTCGTCGGCCGAGGTCTGGGCCACGCGGGCGGGCATGATGAAGGGGGGCAGGGCCGACTGCTTGGACAGCACGTCCAGCATCGGCACGAAGGGCTCGGTCAGCGTCCAGGTGATCGTCTTGTCGTCGGTCGCCTCAAGGCTGGCGGTGCGGTCCATGATGACCTGTCCGCCCGCGTCCTTCTGCCCCCACCGCTGCAGCGAGGCCACGGCATCGGCCGCCGTCACCGGCGCGCCGTCATGGAAGGTCAGCCCGTCGCGCAGCGTGAAGGTATAGGTCAGCTGATCGTCCGAGATGGTCCAGTCGGCCATCTGCGGCTGCGGCTGGAATTCGGAATCCTGCGCGATCAGCACGTCGTAGATCATGTAGGCATGATTGCGCGTGATGTGGGCGGTGGTGATCACGGGGTCCAGCACGCGCAGGCCGGAATGCATCACGGCCTTGACGGTGGTCTCGGCCCAAGCCGCGCCTGTTAGCATGGTCGAGGCCAGAAGCGTGGCAGTCAATTTCTTGAGCATGGTGTCCTCTCTGTTGAACGGGTCCGCGGGGTGATCTTGGCGTCAGCCTTGCGCGGGGGGTGTGAAGGGTGCGCCGCCCGGCTCCAGCCGGATGCCCGGGGCAAGGTTGCGAAAGGGCAGGCTGGCCGGGCTGACGGGCATGGGTCCGGGCGCGGCGCAGGTCAGGATCGCCGCCGCGATGGGGGCGAAATCGGCACGAAAATGGTTCGAGCTTTTCACGACCAGGATGGCCTGCTCCTCGGGGACGATCCCAAGGAAGCGGAACATCTGACGATCGGCCATCTGCGCCTTTTCCGACGCGACGGCCACCCGCACGCCCCCGATGCTGAGGCAGGCCGACGGCCCAAGCGCCAGATGCGCGCCGCCATAGAACGGGCCCGTGGCATGGCAGGCCCCGTCGGACAGAGCGTCCACCGTGAACCGGCCCTGAAATGGCGCATCGCCCGGAATGCCGGACCGACCGCCCAGGGCCAGATCAATGGTCGCACCCACCCCCGCGGCATGGGCCGCCGCCGCCGCCTCCGGATCGATGATCAGGCCGATGGCCGCGTCCCGGGCATCGGCCTCGACCAGGGCGCGCAGCATGCCGGTCGTGTCGGAATTGCCGCCTGCGCCGGGATTGTCCTGCGTGTCGACCAGGATCACCGGCCGATCTGTTGCGCGGCGCATCGCCTCTGCCACCCCGCCCGCGGGGCTAAGGCATTCGCCGCGGAACGCGGGTTCGGCCTCGCGCAGGGCCTGTGCCAGGCCGTCGGCCATCGCATCGGCCTGTGCCTGCGTTTGGGCATAGGCGATGACCGAGGGGCGGCAGTCGGCGAAATCGGCCGCGGGAAACCCCATGAACAGCGACGCACAGCCCTGACCGTCGCAGGCGGCAACCCGGTCATAAAGCCCGGCTGCGGGCTGTGCATCGGTCGCCTGCCAGGCGATCGGGATCAGAAAATCCAGCTGCCGGAACGCCTTGGCGTTGGGCGCGCCGCTCATCAGGCGGTCCAGTTGCTGCGCCGCACGATGCCCGGTCAGGGCCATGTCGACATGCGGATAGGTGCGAAACCCCACCATCAGGTCGGCATTGTCCACCATACGCGCCGTGATGTTGCCGTGCAGGTCCAGCGCCGCGACGACAGGCGTGTTCGGCCCGACTGCCTGGCGCACATGCTCCAGCAGCAGGCCTTCGCCGTCCGGCGCCCCATCGGCCACCATCGCGCCGTGCAGGTCCAGAAAGACCCCGTCCAGCGGCCCCGCATCGCGCAGGCCCTGGACGATCTCCTTGGTCAGGGCGGCGTAGCAATCGGCGGTCACCGGGGCCGATGGCACCGCGCCGGCCCAGACGACAGGCACCATCTGCCAACCCTGCCTTTCGCCATGCGAGATGACACCGGCGATCGGCAGGTTCACGTCCCGCGCACGATCGATGATCTGCGCCCCGCGGCACAGAGGCAGATAGCCGCCGCCCTGTTCAAAGGCCGCCATGTCGGCGGGGCTTGGGGCAAAGGAATTGCTCTCATGAACGAAGCCCGCAAGGGCGATCCGCAATGGACGGGCAGGAATCGTCTGGGTCAGCAATGTATTGTAATCCGATACAGTTGCATTGTATCATGAGTGTATTAACCCAAAATTGATCATGTCAATGTCGGAGATTGCATGCAGCGCAAGAATCACGATCCGGACGGTCCGCAGGCCGAGAATGCCTTGTTCGTCCAATCCCTTGCCCGCGGAATGAGCGTTCTGGAGGCGTTTCACGATGCCGACGGGGCACTGTCGCTTGGCCAGATCGCCACGCGGACCGGGCTGACACGCAGCGCGGCGCAGCGTCTGGTGCACACCTTTCGCACACTGGGCTATCTGACGTTGGCCGAGGATGGTCGCGGCTTTCGTCTGGACCTGCCGATCCTGGACCTGACGCACGACTATCTGCGCCTGAACCCGCTGGTGCGTCGCGCCAGTCCGATCCTGCTGGACCTACGTCGCAACGTCCGCGAACGGGTCGACTTGTCACTGTTCGATGGTCAGCGCATGGTCTATGCCGCCCGGATGCAAAGCAAGCGCGAGACGTTCTTTGCGACCTTGGTGGGCAACAGCGTGCCCACGACCTGCACGTCGGGTGGTTGGGCCGTCATGGCGATGCTGCCCCCGACCGAGGTCGACCAGATCCTGGACGAGGCCAGTCTTCGGCCGCTGACGCCCCGGACCCTGACCGATCCCCAGGCGATCCGCGACCAGGTCGCGCTGGCGCGAGAGGCCGGCCACGCGCTGGCGCTGGAGCAGATCCTGATGGGAGAGGTGGCCCTTGGCGTGGCGATCCCGGACGCATCGGGCCGCCCGATCGCCGCGATCCACATCGCCGGATCGCTCTCGGAGTGGGATCCGGAGGAGTTCCGCCGCCGCAATGCACCCCTGGCCGCAGAGGCCGTGCGCAGCATCATGTCAGCGTAGGCGACATCATGTATGGCCGCCAAGTGCGGCTGATCATTTAACTTTCTGGATATTGGCTGGGGCGGTAGGATTCGAACCTACGGTACACGGTACCAAAAACCGATGCCTTACCACTTGGCCACGCCCCAACTGTGGAGGGTGATTACCCAAGCCCGCAGATGGGTGCAAGACGAAAAATGCAGAAATCTTGCCCCCATCCCAAAGCCCCGGTATCGACGCGCCATGGAACACGCCGATATCGTCATTCTGGGGGCCGGGGCGGCCGGATTATTCTGCGCAGGCTCTGCCGTCGCGCAGGGCAGGCGGGTCGTGGTGCTGGATCATGCGCCGACGCCCGCCGAAAAGATCCGCATTTCCGGCGGCGGGCGGTGCAATTTCACCAACTTCGCGACCGGGCCGGACCGTTTCCTGTCGGACAACCAGCGCTTCGCAGCCAGTGCCTTGGCGCGGTATCGTCCGCAGGCCTTTGTCGATCTGGTCGACCGGGCGGGAATCGCTTGGCATGAAAAGACCCAGGGGCAGCTGTTCTGTGACGGCAAGGCCACGCAGATCACCGACATGCTGCTGGACCGCATGGCCGGGGCGGACCTGCGCCTTGGCACGCGCATCGACGGCGTCAGCAAGGATGGTGATCGGTTCGTGGTCGCGACCTCCGGCGGGTCGATCAGCACGGGTCGGGTCGTCGTCGCGACGGGCGGCAAGTCGATTCCCAAGATCGGGGCGACGGGGCTAGGCTATGATCTGGCGCGCCAGTTCGGGTTGCGGCTTGTCGAAACGCGGCCCGCGCTGGTACCGCTGACCTTTGCGGAACAGGATCTGGCGCTGTGCCGTCCGCTGGCCGGGCTGTCGGTAGAGGCGCGGATCACGCATGGCAAGGGCAGCTTTCGCGATGCGCTGCTGTTCACGCATCGCGGGCTGAGCGGCCCGGTGATCCTGCAGATCTCAAGCTTCTGGCAGGCGGGCGAGGTGCTGACGATCGATCTTGCGCCCGACCGCGACATCGCCGCCGACCTGAAGGCCGCACGCGGTGGCAAGGCGCAGGTTGCGACCGTACTGGCCCAGATGCTGCCGGAACGCCTTGCGCAATCCGTGGCGGCGGACGCGGGCTTGGCACAGGCGCGGCTGGCCGATCAGCCGAACGCCCGGCTGGACGCGCTGGGCGCGCGTGTGAACCGGTGGCAGGTCCGACCCGTGGGGACCGAAGGCTATCGCACCGCCGAAGTGACCCTGGGCGGCGTGGATACGCGCGATCTGGACGCGCGGACCATGCAGGCGCGCCAGGTGCCCGGACTGGCGTTCATCGGTGAATGCGTCGACGTGACGGGGTGGCTGGGCGGCTATAATTTTCAGTGGGCCTGGGCGTCGGCGGATGCCGCCGGGCGCGCCGCCTAGGTCCGTGGCGTCGGGCTGAGCAGGTCGCGCCCGTCATCGATGCGACCCCGTTCGACCATCTCCTCGAACGCGGCGTCGGGGTTCAGGTCGGACAGGCGCGCATCGGCGGGGCGTGAGGGGCGGGCAGGGCTTGGACGCGCCTCCGCTTCGGGCTGTTCCAGGCGGATGCGGTGGACGGGTTCCGGCACCAGATAGCCCTTGCTGTCCAGCGCATGGCGCAGCAGGCGAAACGCCTCTCCGCGCGCCAGGTCGAAATCGGTGCCGTCCTGCGAGACCCAACCCCCGGCGCGGATGACCACGTGATCCGGTCCCTGGGCATCCAGCCAGGCAACGGGTTCGGGACGCTTCAGCACGAAATCCATCCCCGCCAGCGCCCTGAGCACCAGATCGCGCGCGCGGCCCAGATCGGCGCCGGGGTCGATGGTCAGGTCGACCATGAACCGGCGTTCGGGGTTGCGCGTGTAATTGGTCAGGACGGCCTTGTAGATGATCTGGTTCGGGATGCGGATGTGATTGCCGTCCAGCGTCAGCAGGGTGGTGCCGCGGCTGGTCAGGCGGATCACCCGACCGCGCAGACCGTTCACCTCGATCAGGTCGTTCGGGTTGAAGGGCTGGCGCAGCGACAGCAGCATCGTGGCCACGAATCCTTCGATCGTGTCGCGGGCCGCAAAGGACAGCGACAGGCCGAAGATGCCCGCCGCACCCAGCAATGTCCCCAACAGCGCCCGCGCGCCCATCAGGTCCAGCGCCACGACAAGCGCCACGATCCATGCGGTCAGCCGGATCGTCTGCGCCAGAAATCCGGCGATGAAGGGGTTCGGTGCGATCCCCGACAGGGTTCGTTCCCGCCGCGACAACCAGCCGCCGGCCAGCACGATTATCGCCCCCACCGCCAGGCCCAGTGCCATGAAGGGCAGGCCCGCGATGACCGCGGTCAGGCGAGACTGAAACCTGTCGCGTACCGAGACCAGCCGCGTGCCCAGGTCTGTAGACAGGGTAACCTGATCCTCGATCGCGACGACCCCCTCGACGCGCGCCAGCAGCGATTCAAGGCGCGAAATGGTCTGCTGTTCGGTCACCTCGCCGACCAGCGTCACGATCCCCGCATCGACGCTGGCACGGACGCCATCGAATTCAGGGACTTGCGCTAGGATGCTGGAAATCCGCGACAGGATTGCCAGATCCGTCGCCCGGTTGTCCTGCGTCGAGATCGCGCCGCTTGGCGTCGACGGTGCTGACGGATCGGCGACCTGGGCGGCCACGGGGGCCGCCAGCGCCAACAGGATCAGCAGAACGCGGATCATGCCGGGAGCGGGTCGGCCTTTGCCAGCCGGTCGAAGGCCATCAGCGATGCGATCAACGCGGGCATACGGTCCAGCGGGATCATGTTCGGCCCGTCGGACGGCGCGGTGTCTGGGGCTTCGTGCGTTTCGATGAAGACGCCGGCCACGCCCAGGGCCACAGCGGCCCGTGCCATGACCGGGGCGAATTCACGTTGTCCGCCAGAACTGCCGCCCTGACCGCCCGGCTGCTGGACCGAATGGGTCGCGTCCATGATCACCGGATAGCCCGTGCGCGCCATGATCGGCAGCGACCGCATGTCGGCCACCAAGGTGTTATAGCCGAAGCTGGCCCCGCGTTCAGTCAGCAGGATGTTCCCGTTCCCGGTCGAGGCCACCTTGTCCGCGACGTTGGGCATGTCCCAGGGGGCCAGGAACTGACCCTTCTTGATGTTGACCACCGCGCCGGTGCGGCCCGCGGTCAGCAGCAGATCAGTCTGGCGGCACAGAAAGGCGGGGATCTGGATCACGTCGACCACCCGCGCGGCGCGCACCGCCTGGTCCGCGTCATGGATGTCGGTCAGCACGGGGCAGCCGAACCTTTCGCGGACCGCGGCCAGGATCTCCAGCCCCTCGTCGATGCCTAAGCCGCGGCGACCCGACAAAGAGGTGCGGTTCGCCTTGTCATAGCTGGCCTTAAAGACAAAGGACGCCCCGGCATCGGCACAGGCCTTGGCCATCACTTCGGCGATCATCAGCGCGTGGTCCAGGCTTTCCAGCTGGCAGGGTCCGGCGATCACCGTCAGCGGCAGGTCGTTGCCGCAGGTGATCGAACCGATGGGGATATGCTTGGCAGTCGTCATGTCGATACCTGTTCGCGTAGGATGGAGGCCGTCAGCGACAGCATCAGATAGATACCCGAAAACACCAGGAATGCCACCAGGGTGTTCTGGAACGCGCGCGGATAGGTCGCCTCATCCGGCGGGATGGGCGCGATGGACAGCGACAGATAGCGGACCTGCTTGTTCGCCTCGATGCGCGCGGTCTCCATCTGGGCGGCGGCGGCGGCCAGCATTTCCTGGCGCGTCAGCATCTCGGCCTCGGCGACGCGCAGCTCTCCGCCGATGGCGGCCAAAGAGTTGCGGGTGTCGTTGCCCTGCGTCAGCTGCTGGCGGGTCTGCGTGATCAGGTCCCGCAGGCGGGCGATGTCGCCCTCCACCGCATCGACGCGGCTTTGCAGGGGGCGGGCATTCGACTGCAACTGGCCCAGTTCCAGCTGCTTTTCGGCCAGTTGGCCTTCCAGCATGCTGACCTGCGCCATGACCACGCCGCTTTCCGCGACGGGGTCCAGCACGCCCAGCCTCTCCTGCAACTCCTGAACGCGAAGCTGGGCGGCCAGCATCTTCTCCTCGGCGTCCTGATAGGTCTCGCGCGCGCCGTCCATCTGGTCGGAGCGCATGCGTGAGGTCAGGGCGTCAACAAGCTGTTCCGCATAGGAAATCAGCGCGCGCGAGAACTGTTCGCTCAGCTGCGGGTCGGGCGCGATGACCTCCATGTTCAGCACGCCTTCGGTCGGGTCATAGCCGATCTTGACGGAATCCTTGTACAGGCTGAACGTCGCCTCGTTCGTGGCATCCGCTGGCAGCCGCTTGATCGCATCGACCGACGGGTCCTGGAAGGCGCGCCGGAAGCCCAGATCCTCGTCCAGGCGCAGCATCGCGTCGCGCGATGTCAGATAGCTTTGCACCGCGACCGCGTCCTGGTTCGTGCCCAGGCCCGACCCGCCCAGCATCCCGCTGAGCCCGCTGGCACCGGATCCGCTTTCGGCCGACTGGATCTGAAACTGTGACACCGTTGCGTAAAGCGGAGAGGCATAGCGGCCGTAATAGATGCCGACCAGTGCGGTCGGCAGGAACACGAACAGCGCCAGCCGCATCGCCAGCATTGCCATGCGGCGCCGGCGGCGGCGGGCCAGGTCGCGCTGGATGCGATAGATTTCGGCGGCGCGCTTTTCCTCGGTCAGTTCCTCGCGGGACGGCAGGGCGGGGCGGCCGGGGGGCGCCGGGCTGCGGTCGGGCAGGATCGACGGCACGGGGGCCTGCCGCACGGCGGGCGCGTTGGGCGAGGGGGCGGCCTGCGCGCGCGTGCCCTCCGACGACAGGATGCTGCCGACGGCGGTGCGGTGGGACGGATCGATCCCCCGCTCGCGCAGACGCAGCACGGCCTCCTCGGCCGAGGAAACCTCGATCTGGTGCAGGGCGGCGATGCGCTTGGCGATGCGCAGCTGGCGTTCGGTCAGCTTCTCTGCGCGGATGGCGGCCAGTCGCGCCTCCATGTCGCCAGAATCCGCGGGGGGTGCGGCCGGCGTGTCCTTTTCGGGGGACGGCGCTGCGGGCTTGTTCAGGCGAAAATCACCCAGGCCGTCGTCGATCGGTTCGGTGGCCAGGAACCGTTCCAGCCGCGCCTGGCGTTCGGACGCGTCAGAGGCGGGGGCATCGCTGCGGCGCGCGACCTCCAACCGGGGCGGCGCGGGGCTGTCCGATGCGGTCGCTTCCGCCGGCGGGGGCGTCTGGGGCGTGATCGAGGCCATCGCCTGCGTGTTGTACCGGCGCGCTTTAGGAGGTGTAGTCATAATATTGCTTGGCCTCGTCGAGGGTCTCGAACAGATACAGCCTGCCATCACGCAGGATCGCGGCGCGGTTGCAGAACTTCTCGATCGTGCTGGGCTGGTGGGACACGATCACCGTGGTCGCGGTCTGCAGCCGCTCGAACAGGACGCGACCGGCCTTGCGATTGAATTCCACATCCGTGGTCTGGGGCATGCCCTCGTCGATCAGGTAGATGTCGAAATCCAGCGCCAGCAGCAGCGAGAAGTTGAACCGTTGCCGCATGCCCGTGGAATAGGTGCCGACCGGCATGTCGAAATATTCGTGGATGTCGCACAGCCACCGCGTGAAGGCCGCGACGTAATCGGGGTCCAGCCCATAGATGCGCGCGATGTAACGCGCGTTCTCGTTGCCGGTGTGGCGCGTGACCAGGCCGCCCATGAACCCCAGGGGAAACGAGATACGGCATTCGCGGCGGATCTTGCCTTCGTCGGGCTTTTCCAGCCCGCACATCATGTTCACCAGGGTGGTCTTGCCGGTGCCGTTGGGGGCCAGGATGCCAAGCGATTGACCCAGCTCGACCCTGAACGAGGCCTGCTCGAGGATGATCTTGTGCTGCTTGCCGGTCCAGAACGATTTGGACACATTGTCGAATTCAAGCATGGCCTTGTTATACCAACGCGTTTCGGCACGAGGCGTGCCATGCCGGGTGCCTCGACTGCCAAGGCGACATTAGGGTGGGGCGGACGGGGTGTCCAGTCTTGCCATCGGGCCCGATAATTTGTGATCTGACCAGCCTTATATCGCCGCAATTTCGCCATAAATGCGACGCATGTATGATCACGACGCCCCATTGGCCGACCGTATCCGTGCCTGCAGGCTGTGCGCGGACCGCTTTGCCGTGACCGCCACGCGCCATGCGCCCCGACCGGTGGTCTGGTTCCGGCCGGGAACGCGGATCCTGATCGTGGGGCAGGCGCCGGGGGCGCGGGTCCATGACAGCGGGCGGCCCTTCACCGACCGTTCCGGCGACAGGCTGCGCGACTGGATGGGGGTGGAGCCCGACACCTTCTATGACCGCGACCGGATCTCGATCGTGCCGATGGCCTTCTGCTTTCCGGGTTACGACGCCAAGGGGTCGGACCTGTCGCCCCCGCCCATCTGCGCGGCGACGTGGCGGCGGCAGGTGATGGACCAGCTGAACCCGCAGCTGACCCTGCTGGTCGGCGGGTACGCGATGCGGTGGCATCTGGGCGCGCGCAACGTGACGCAGACCGTACGAGACTGGCGCACCCATGCGCCGGCGGTGTTTCCGCTGCCCCATCCCAGCTGGCGCAACACCGGATGGCTGCGCGCCAATCCGTGGTTCGCGACCGACCTGCTGCCCGTGCTGCGGGACCGGGTGGCGACCCTGCTGGGCTGATCAAGGCCAGGTCCACGCCCGGGACGCTTTGTGGCCGTGCGGGCTTGTGTTTCGCACACGCATCCGTGACGATAAGACCATCCAGCGGGAACGCGCCTGTCATGCCTTCCCGCCAATCATCGTTAGGGAGACGCCGACATGGGTAAATTGAAACCGATCCTGCTGAGCACCGCCATGGCACTGGGTGCCACGCCGCTGATGGCGCAGGAAGAACAGTTCATCACCATCGGCACCGGCGGCCAGACGGGCGTCTATTACGTCGTGGGTCAGTCGATCTGCCGCCTGGTGAACCGTGACACCGCGACCACCGGCCTGCGCTGCACCGCGCCCGCGACCGGCGGGTCCATCGACAACATCAACCAGATCCGGTCCGGCGGCATGACGATGGGCGTGGCCCAGTCCGACTGGCAGTTCCACGCCTATAACGGCAGCTCGGACTATGAGGGCGATGCCTTCACCGACCTGCGCGCCGTGTTCGCCGTCCACCCCGAGCCCTTCACCGTCGTTGCCCGCGCCGACAGCGGCGTCGAGACCTTCACCGACCTGGCGGGCAAGCGCGTGAACGTCGGCAACCCCGGTTCCGGATCGCGCGGCACGTTCGAGGTCGTCCTGGAAGCCATGGGCATGAGCATGGACGACTTTGCGCTGTCGTCGGAACTGCGCCCCGCCGAACAGTCGGCTGCCCTGGGCGACAACCAGGTCGATGCCATCAGCTATACCGTTGGCCATCCCAACGGTTCGATCCAGGAAGCGACCTCGACCGTGGACGCGACCCTAGTCGACGTGTCCGGCGAGGCGATCGACAAGCTGATCGCGGACAATCCGTTCTACTCCAAGGTTGTGATCCCCGGCGGCATGTATGCCGGCAACGACGACGACACCGAGACCTTCGGCGTCAAGGCGACTTTCGTGACCTCGGCCGCGATCCCGGAAGAGACGGTGTACCAGGTCGTCAAGGCGGTCTTCGACAACTTCGATCGCTTCAAGGGTCTGCACCCGGCCTTCGCCTCGCTGACCCCCGAGGAGATGATCGCCGACGGCAACAGCGCGCCCCTGCACCCCGGTGCCGAGCGCTACTATCGCGAACAGGGCTGGATCCAGTAATCCAGGCCTGACCGGGGCGGCCCAATCGGGCCGCCCTTCATCATGACCAACGAACAACAAGATGCATCGCAGGGGGTGCCGTGATGAGCGACGACGACAAGACCAGGGAACGCCAGCAGCAGGCCAGCGCGGTCGAGATGCAGGCGTCGGGCCACGGCGCCCTGACCCAGGAGGAACTGGACGAACTGGTCGCCTCGTCGGACACGGGCGCGCGCACTCCGCCGGGTTTCGTGGGCAAGCTGATCCTGGGGGTGGCCCTGTGCTGGTCGCTGTTCCAGCTGTGGATCGCCTCGCCGCTGCCCTTCATGCTGAACTTTGCCATCATCAGCGCCACGGATGCCCGCGCGGTCCATCTGGCCTTCGCGCTGTTTCTGGCTTTCATGGCCTATCCTGCTGAAAAGTCGCCTTTCCAGCTGGCCCTTGGTGTGTCGGTTCCGGTGATCCTGTCGGGGCTGTTCATCTATGGCGCGCCCGCCGCGATGCCGCTGTGGTGGCTGGCACTGGCCGGGGCGGGCGTCGTTGCGGCCGTGCTGCTGGGCAGCCCCAAGACCCGCGTTCCGCCATGGGAATGGCTGCTGGCGCTGGCCGGCGTGGTCGTCACCATGTACGTCTTTATCAACAGCGACGCCCTTGGCCGCCGGGTCGGCGCGCCGATCACCACTGACCTGATCGTGGCGGTCGTGGGCATCCTCCTGCTGCTGGAGGCCACGCGCCGCAGCCTTGGGCCGGCCCTGATGATCGTGGCCACGGTGTTTCTGGCCTATACCTTCCTGGGCCCCTACATGCCGTCGATCATCGCGCATCGCGGCAATTCGCTGGCCGAGGTCGCCAACCACCAGTGGGTGACGACCGAAGGCGTGTTCGGCATCGCCCTTGGGGTGTCGACCAGCTTCGTGTTCCTGTTCGTGCTGTTCGGCGCGCTGTTGGACAAGGCGGGCGCGGGCAACTATTTCATCCAGGTCGCCTTTTCGCTGATGGGTCACCTTCGCGGCGGGCCCGCCAAGGCCGCCGTCGTCAGCAGCGCCATGACCGGCCTGATCTCGGGCTCGTCCATCGCCAACGTGGTCACCACCGGCACCTTCACCATCCCGCTGATGAAGAAGGTGGGCTTTTCCAGCGAAAAGGCCGGGGCGGTCGAAACCGCGTCGTCGGTCAACGGCCAGATCATGCCGCCCGTCATGGGCGCCGCAGCCTTCCTGATGGTCGAATATGTGGGCATTCCCTATTTCGACGTGGTCAAGCACGCCTTCCTGCCCGCCACGATCAGCTATATCGCGCTGGTCTACATCGTGCATCTGGAGGCCATGAAGGCCGGGATGCAGGGCCTGCCGCGCGCCTATACGCCGCCGCCGCTGCTGCGCCGGCTGATGTTCGCGGCCTTCCTGATCGCGGGCATCTGCGCGCTGTCGCTGGCGGTCTATTATCTGATGGGCTGGATCCGGCCCGCATTCGGTGCGGCCGCCCCATACGTGGTCTTTGCCGTCCTGACGGCGGCCTATGTCGGCCTGCTGTGGGTCGCCTCGCGCGAGGAGCCGCTGCAGATCGACGATCCCAACGCGCCGGTGACGGAACTGCCGCTGCCGGGGCCGACGGTCCGGTCGGGTCTGCACTTCATCCTGCCGGTGGTTGTGCTGGTCTGGGCGCTGATGGTCGACCGCCTGTCGCCGGGCCTGTCGGCCTTCTGGGCCACGGCCTACATGATCTTCATCCTGCTGACGCAGCGGCCGCTGATGGTGCTGCTGCGCGGGTCCGACCGCACCGGAAACGCCCGCACCGGGCGCGCATTGCGGGCCGGGTTCGACGATCTGGTGGACGGGCTGATCTCGGGCGCACGCAACATGATCGGCATCGGCATCGCCACGGCGACCGCGGGCATCATCGTGGGCGCGGTCAGCCAGACCGGCGTCGGATCGGCCCTGGCCGAGGTGGTCGAGGTCCTGTCGGGCGGCCATCTGCTGGCCATCCTTGGCCTGACCGCGGTCCTGTCGCTGATCCTGGGGATGGGTCTGCCCACGACGGCGAACTATATCGTCGTCTCGGCGCTGCTGGCGCCGGTCATCGTGACGCTTGGGCAGCAGAACGGGCTGATCGTGCCGCTGATCGCGGTGCACCTGTTCGTGTTCTACTTCGGCATCATGGCCGACGTGACCCCGCCCGTGGGCCTTGCATCCTTTGCCGCGGCGGCCGTGTCGGGGGGCGATCCGATCAAGACCGGGGTCGTCGCCTTCGGCTACAGCATGCGCACGGCGGTCCTGCCGTTCCTGTTCATCTTCAACACCGATCTGCTGCTGATCGACGTGGGCTGGGGGCAGGGGATCTTCGTCTTCATCACGGCGACCATTGCGATGCTGCTGTTCGCGGCCGCGACCCAGGGCTGGTTCCTGGTCCGCAGCAAGCTGTGGGAGACGGTCCTGCTGCTGGTGATCGCCTTTACCATCTTCCGGCCCGGCTTCTTCTGGGGCTACGTCTTCCCGCCGTTCGAGGAGCGTTCGGGCGCGGAACTGGTCCAGGCGCTGGAGGACAGCGAGGTCGGCGACGGCCTGCGCCTGCGCATCGCGGGATTGAACGACATCGGCAACCCTGTCGAGTTCACGGCCCTTCTGCCCGTCCCCGAAGGCGCCACCGGCGAGGAACGGCTGGAGGCCGCGGGCATCACCCTGATCCAGGACGGTGATCGCACGCTGATCGACAACGTGGCCTTCGACAGCCCGGCGCAGGCTGCGGGGCTGGACTGGGATCAGACCGTGCTTGCCGTGAACGCCCCGGCGGCGGCGCCGTCGCGGTACTGGATCTATATCCCGGCCTTCCTGCTGATGGGGCTGGTGATCTGGTCGCAGCGTCGGCGCGAGACGCGCCCCCAGCCCGTGAAAGGACCGCGCCATGCATGACGTCGTGCTGTTGCCGATCGACCTTCAGCATCCCGAAAGCTGGGAAAAGGCCCTGCCGGCCGCGATGCGGCTGGCGGGGGACCGGGGCGTGATCCACCTGCTGGGGATCGTGCATGATTTCGGCAGCTCGATGGTGGCGACCTTCCTGCCCAAGGGGTACGAACAGAAGGCCCTGCAGAAGATGAAGGGCGCACTGGACGATTTCGCCAGCGAGCATTTCCCCGACCAGTCGCGCGTGCAGGTGCATGTCGGCCACGGGCATGTGGCCGAGACGATCCTCAAGGCCGCGGCCCGGCACAAGGCGGATCTGATCGTGATGGCCAGCGACAAGCCGGACGAGCTGCGCAGCATCCTGGTCAGCCGCGATGCCAACGCGGTCGTGCGCCATTCGCCGGTCTCGGTCATGGTGGTGCGCTAGGACATGAAGACCGACCTTCAGATCGCGCGCGCCGCGACCAAGCGGCCGATCAACGACATCGCCGCCCGTCTTGGCCTGACGCCGGATCAGATCCTGCCCTATGGTCATGACAAGGCCAAGATCACCCATGAAGCACTGGCCGGTCTAAGCGGGCCCGAAGGACGCCTGATCCTGGTCACCGCCATCAACCCGACCCCTGCGGGAGAGGGCAAGACCACCACGACCGTGGGCTTGGGCGATGCGCTGAACCGGATCGGCCACCGTGCCACCATTTGCATCCGCGAGGCCAGCCTGGGCCCGAACTTCGGCATGAAGGGCGGGGCGGCCGGGGGCGGGCGCGCGCAAATCGTGCCGATGGAGGAGATGAACCTTCATTTCACCGGCGATTTCCATGCCATCACCTCGGCCCACAATCTGCTGGCCGCGATGATCGACAACCACATCCACTGGGGCAATGCGCTTGACCTGGACACGCGCCGCATCACCTGGCGGCGGGTCATGGACATGAACGACCGCGCGCTGCGCGATGTGGTCGTGGGGCTGGGCGGTCCGGCGAACGGGTTTTCGCGCCAGACCGGTTTCGACATCACCGTCGCGTCCGAGGTGATGGCGATCCTGTGCCTGTCGCGTGATCTGGCCGATCTGCAGGATCGGCTTGGCCGGATCGTCGTGGGCTATACCCGCGACCGCCAACCCGTCACCGCGCGCGATCTGCAGGCGGACGGCGCAATGACCGTTCTGCTGAAGGACGCGTTGCAGCCGAACCTGGTCCAGACGCTGGAGAACAACCCGGCGCTGGTTCATGGCGGCCCCTTCGCCAATATCGCCCATGGCTGCAACAGCGTCATCGCGACCCGCGCCGCCCTGCGCCTGTCCGATTACGTGGTGACCGAGGCGGGCTTCGGCGCCGATCTGGGGGCCGAGAAGTTCCTGAACATCAAGTGCCGCCTTGCGGGGCTTGCGCCGGCGGCCGTCGTGCTGGTGGCCACGGTGCGGGCGTTGAAGATGAACGGCGGCGTAGCCAAGGCCGATCTGGCGGCGGAAGACGTCGCGGCGGTCACCGCGGGCTGCGCCAATCTGGGCCGGCACATCGAGAACATCCGCAGCTTTGGCCTGCCGGTCGTCGTGGCGTTGAACCATTTCGACGGCGACACCCCGGCCGAGATCGCAGCCCTGCAGGACTATTGCGCCGAACAGGGGGTGCAGGCCATTCTGGCGCGGCACTGGGCCATGGGTGGCGCCGGAGCCGAAGATCTGGCCCGGGCGGTCGTCGCCCTGGCGGAACAGCCTGCGGCATTCGCGCCGCTTTACCCCGACGCGATGCCGCTGTGGGACAAGATCCAGACGGTCTGTACCCATATCCACCGCGCCGCGCGGGTCGAACCCGGTCCCGGCGTCCTGGATCAGCTGGCCGCGTGGCAGGCGGCGGGCCATGGGCATATGCCGGTCTGCATCGCCAAGACGCAGTACAGCTTTTCAACCGATCCGGACCTACGCGGCGCGCCCACCGGGCATGTCATCCCCGTGCGAGAGGTGCGGCTGAACGCGGGCGCGGGCTTTGTCGTGGCGATCTGCGGGCAGATCATGACCATGCCGGGCCTGCCGCGCCATCCCGCAGCCGAGGTCATCCGGCTGGACGATCTGGGACAGGTCGAGGGATTGTTCTGACGCGATCAGGCGGCGGCCGCGGCCTTGGCTTCCGGTTCGAACAGGCGGGACAGCAGAGTCAGGCGATCCAGGCTGTCCAGCATCCGGGGCAGGGGCGCATCCTGCGTCAGCGCCTCGACGCACAGGCGGCGGGTCATGGCGCGGACTGCGGGGCTGGCCGGGCCGTCCGCGTGATGCTGCGCGATGCGGGCGCAGTCGGTGAAGGCCGCGACGTCACCGGCCAGCGCGGCGCGGTCCCACAGCCGCATCACGGCATCCGGCAGGGGGGTCGCGATGGCAACGATGCGCCCGGTCAGCCAGGCGGCCTCGGGTCCGTCCAGGCCGGACGGGCGGTCACCGTGACGTGTCAGGCCCAGCCATGCGCGCAGATGCCGGGCCGCGACTGCGTCGCGAAAGCAGATGCGCCCCAATCGGGTCAGGTCATCGGACACCGCCTGGCGCGCGGGGGACAGGCGGGCGAACCAGTTCTCTCCGGTCGCGCGGGTCAGGCTGGTAGCCGCGTGCAGGGCCTGCGCCTTGGGAATGTCCATCGCGGCGATCCGGTCGGCCAGTTGGCGGGCGGTGGCCTGGACGGGATGGGGCTGCAGCCAGACGGGCGCGGGACCGCGCCAGCGTTTCCACGCTGCCATGTGCAGCGCCATCGCCACATGGACCGTCGGCTGGACCGCATCCGCGAATGCCTGGTCCGCGGTCGCAAAACCCAGCCTGACGGGAAATGATCCGTCGGGCCGCTGGACCTGGATCAGGTCGGACAGCATGTCCGCCACCGGGTGGTCGTCGTCCAGCAGCCTCAGGCAGAACGCGATCCGGGCAACCGACCCCGTGCATCCCGCGCCCTGCGCCCAGGTTGCCAGCATTTTCAGGTGGTCGAAGATCAGCGTATAGGCGCGCGGATGGGACAGACGGGGACGCCGCGCGCCATGATGATATAGCTGCATCAGCAGCTGCGCCACCTGTGCCACGTGATCGGGGGTGATCGAGGTCGGGGGCGTCGTCAGCGCGGCCTCGGCCTCTGCCAACAGGACGGGGTCGTCGGACAGCGCCAACCTGTGCGGCAGGGGCAGGGCGGGGTCGTCGGCCAGCGCCTCGCAGGCCAGCTGCCACAGGGGGTCGGTCTGGGCGACCAGACCGCCCGCCAGCGTCAGGCGGACTAGCGCATCGTCCCGCGCGCCGTCAAGAACGCGCAAGGCGCCCTGGCGAACCAGATCGGGCGTCAAGCGACGCAGCACGATCACCTCGATCGGAGAGATGCGCCCGCGCAGGCCCGACAGCACCGGCGCGATCTGTCCCACCAGCGCCAGCGCGCCGATGTCGGAATGATCCAGCGGGCAGGGATCGGGCAGGGCCATGATACGCTGGCGCAGCCATTCAAGGCCGCGGTTGGACAGCAGCCGCATCAATTGGTCCCATGATCCGTCCATCTGCGCCCTCGTCCGTTTCGCGGTTGATCATGCGACAAGGACGCGCGGGTTCAAGAACCGGATGCAGACAATTCGCGCCATTGGCGGCATGATGCCGGGAATTGCGTCGGACGCGCGCGCAGGATAAAGCGTCGGCATGACAAACCGCCCCCAGCTTCCACCCGAAATCGCCCGCCGCCGGACCTTTGCGATCATCTCGCATCCCGATGCCGGCAAGACAACGCTGACAGAGAAGTTCCTGCTGTACGGTGGCGCCATCCAGATGGCCGGGCAGGTGCGCGCAAAGGGCGAGGCGAGGCGCACGCGGTCGGATTTCATGAAGATGGAGCAGGATCGCGGCATCTCGGTGTCCGCGTCGGCGATGTCGTTCGATTTTGACGGACATCGCTTCAACCTGGTGGATACGCCGGGCCACAGCGACTTTTCCGAGGATACCTATCGCACGCTGACCGCGGTGGATGCGGCGATCATGGTCATCGACGGGGCCAAGGGTGTCGAATCGCAGACCCGCAAGCTGTTCGAGGTCTGCCGCCTGCGCGATCTGCCGATCCTGACCTTCTGCAACAAGATGGACCGCGAATCCCGCGATACGTTCGAGATCATCGACGAGATCCAGGAGAACCTGGCCATCGACGTGGCACCGGCATCCTGGCCGATCGGCGTGGGGCGAGAATTCATCGGCTGCTATGACATGCTGGGCGACCGGCTGGAACTGATGGACCGGGCCGACCGCAACAAGGTGGCGCAGTCGATCTCGATGAAAGGGCTGGACGACCCGCGGTTGGCCGATCATGTTCCCGCCGACCTGTTGGCCAAGCTGCGCGAGGAGGTCGAGATGGCCCGCGAGCTGCTGCCGACCTTCGACCATCGGTCGTTCCTGGAGGGGCACATGACGCCCATCTGGTTCGGCAGCGCGATCAACAGCTTTGGCGTGCAGGAGTTGATGCAGGGCATCAGCACCTATGGCCCGCCGCCGCAGCCCCAGAATAGTGCCGAGCGCGAGATTTCCCCGGACGAGAACACCGTGACCGGCTTCGTGTTCAAGGTTCAGGCCAACATGGATCCCAAGCACCGCGACCGCGTGGCTTTCGTTCGGCTGGCATCGGGGCATTTCGAACGTGGCATGAAGATGGTCCACGTCCGCACGAAGAAACCGATGGCGGTGTCGAACCCGGTCCTGTTCCTGGCCGCTGACCGCGAACTGGCCGAGGAGGCTTGGGCCGGCGACATCATCGGCATTCCGAACCATGGCCAGCTGCGCATCGGCGACGCCCTGACCGAGGGAGAGACGCTGCGTTTTACGGGCATCCCGTCATTCGCGCCCGAACTGCTGCAGACGGTGCGCGCGACGGACCCGATGAAGGCCAAGCATCTGGAAAAGGCGCTGATGCAGTTCGCCGAGGAGGGGGCCGCCAAGGTCTTCAAGCCCGCGATCGGATCGGGCTTCATCGTGGGCGTCGTGGGCGCGCTGCAATTCGAGGTGCTGGCCAGCCGGATCGAGCTGGAATACGGCATCCCGGTGCGGTTCGAGGGTAGCCAGTTCACCAGCGCCCGTTGGGTCAGTGGCGCCAAATCGGTGGTCGATGCCTTTGCCGAAACGAACAAGGCGCATCTGGCCCATGACCATGACGGCGATCTGGTCTATCTGACCCGCCTGCAATGGGACATCGACCGGATCGGTCGCGATCACCCGGACCTGAGGCTGACCGCGACCAAGGAGATGATGGTCTAGCGCCGCGTCTCCTGACCGAAGGCCATACCGTCCAACTCCTGCCCGGTCTCGTCGACCGGGTGGCACCAGACGGTGAAGTCTAACAGCTGATGCGGGCCAAAGCTGGCCAGCATCGCCACATCGGCGGCATCGCGACCCCGTGCGACGACGACGCGGCCAAGGCGGCGTTCGTTGTTGCGCGGGTCGAACGTCCACCAGCGGCCAGATAGGTAGACCTCGATCCAGGCGGCGAAATCCATCGGCGCATCGACCTTGGGCACGCCGATATCGCCGACATAGCCGTTCACATAGCGGGCCGGGATGTTCAGCGCCCGCAGATAGGCCAGTGCCAGGTGCGCGAAATCGCGGCAGACGGCCATGCCGCCCTTGCTGGCATCATGGGCAGTGCGAAAGACCGACGCCGTGCCATAGTCGAATGTCAGCACCTTGTGACCGTGGTCCAGCACCGCTTGGACACGGCCCCAGCCCGGTTGCAGATGACCGAACAGGTCCCAGGCCTGCTGGGACAGAACGTCGCTTTCGACATAGCGGGACGCCATTAGGTAGATCAGCGCATCGTCGGGCAGATCCTCGACCCGCGTTTCCTGGGCCGCGAAATCGACATCGTCCCACATTTCGTCGTCATTCAGGGTCACATCCCCGCGAAGGACAAATTCGCCCGCAGGGGCGACCATGCGGCGGCAGATGTTTCCGAACAGATCGCGATACTCATGCACGTCGACATGAGGATTGGTCGTGACCTGTTCGGGGGCTGTGAAATCGTCGTGCCGTGCCGCCTCGGGGGCGACAAGGCAGATGAGGGGGGTCGGCTGCTCGACCTTGATACGGAACTCGTGACCGACCCGGACGCGCATCAGGAAACCGATGCGTCCATCGTGATTTCGGCATTCAGCAGCTTGCTGATCGGGCAGCCTTCCTTGGCCTTTTCGGCGACCTCGAGGATCTTCGCCTGGTCCGCATCAGCGGTGATGGTCGTGGTCAGGTGGGCCTTCTTGACAGCAAAACCGTCGCCTTCCTTGTCCATCGAGATGTCGGACTTGGTCTTGATCGACACGCCCGAAATGCCTTCCTGCTCCAGCATCATCGCCAGCGCCATCGAGAAGCACGACGCATGCGCGGCACCGATCAGTTCCTCGGGGTTGGTGCCGGGCTTGTCCTCGAAGCGGGTGTTGAAGCCGTAGGGCTGCGCCGACAGCGCGCCCGACTTGGTCGAAACCTGGCCCTTGCCCTCTTTCAGGCCGCCAGTCCATTCAGCCGATCCGGTGCGGGTAATCATGTGATCCATCCTTTTCCTTGGTCAGTGTTGCCCGCCCAACGCAGCAACACCATCCAAGGTTCAGGACTGTGGCTGAATCAGACGTTGATGTTCCGCAATCGCATAGCGGTCGGTCATCCCTGCGACGTAATCCAGCACAAGACGCGCGCGTTCGGTCGGATCGTTCAGGCGCATGGCCGCGTCGCGCCACTGGTCGGGCAGGCGGTCGGGATGATCCAGGTACAGCGGAAACAGGTCGTTCAGCATCTGCGTGACATGGGTGCGTTCGACGACCACCGAGGGCGCGCGATACATGCGCTGGAACAGGAAGGACTTGATCGCCTTGATGTTCTGGTACAGCGGCTTGGAAAAGCGGATGATCGCCCCGTCCATTGCGCGGATGTCGTCCGCCGATCGCGGCTGCAGCCCGGCAAGCCGGTTCTGGGCAACGGCGATCACGTCCTCGACCATGACGCCGAAGACGCGGCGCAGCGCCTCGTAGCGGCGCCGCGTGGGGTCCAGGCCGGGATACAGGCGGTCGACCTCGGCAAAGGCCGGGCCGATCACGGGCAGTTCCGCCAGATCGTCCTCGGTGAACAGGCCCGCGCGCAGCCCGTCATGCAGGTCGTGGTGATTGTAGGCCACGTCGTCGGCCACCGCCGCCACCTGCGCCTCGGCGCTGGCATTGGTGTGCAGTTCCAGATCCCACAGCGCGTTCACCTCGGCCAGGGCATAGGGCAGGGGGCCGGTCACCGGGCCGTTGTGCTTGGCGATGCCTTCCAGGCTTTCCCAGGTCAGGTTCAGCCCGTCGAAATCGGCATAGTGGCGTTCCAGCTTGGTGACGATGCGCAGCGCCTGCGCGTTGTGGTCGAAGCCGCCATAGGGCGCCATCAGCGCGGACAGCGCGTCCTCTCCGGTATGACCAAAGGGTGGGTGGCCCAGATCATGGGCCAGGGCCACGGTCTCGGCCAGGTCGGTGTTCAGGTTCAGCGCCCCGGCGATGGTGCGCGCGACCTGCGCGACCTCGATCGTGTGGGTCAGGCGGGTGCGGAAATAATCGCCGCGATAGCCTTCGCCATCATGTTCGACAAAGACCTGGGTCTTGTGTTTCAGCCGACGGAAAGCGCTGGAATGGATGATGCGGTCGCGGTCGCGTTGCCAGGGCGACCGGAAGGTGGACAGGCTTTCGTCCTGCAATCGCCCGCGGCTGTCTTGCGGATGGCAGGCGTAGGGCGCGAGTGCGGTCACGGGGTCAGCCTTCCTTGCGGGTTCACCCGGCGGACCCTATATTTGATGCGACCAGACGAAAACGGGAACGCCCCATGAACCTGCCGCCCAAAGTGACCGACCGCGCCTTTGACCGCCTGTCCCAGATCAATGCGGGCAAGGACCCGGTGCCGCTGCGCATTGCGGTGCTGGGCGGGGGATGTTCCGGGTTCCAGTACGACATCCGCCTGGACGCGCCCGAGACCGACGATCTGATCCTGGAGAAATCGGGACAGAAGGTCGTCGTCGATCCGGTGTCGCTGCCCTATCTGGCGGGGGCGGTCATCGACTTCACCGACGAGCTGATCGGCGCGCGCTTCGTGATCGAGAACCCGAACGCCACGGCAAGCTGCGGCTGCGGGACCAGCTTCTCGATCTAGTCGCAGGGGATGCTGCGCGGGTCCAGCCGCTGTTCCACATAACGGAACTGCGTTCCCGAGGGCAGCGTCTTGACGACGCGCGTGCTGTCCCATCCGGCGTTCTGACAAATGACACGGTTCTGCCGGTCGGTGATCCGCAGGCCGTCACCGTCTTTCGACAGCATGATGGATTGCCCCTCGCGCCGCGTGCCATCGATGAAAAAGGGCAGGGGCTGCGGCAACGCGATGGCAGGCGCGCCGAACATGTCGGGCAGACCCTGCCAGTCCTGCGCGGGCCCGCTGGCCACCCTCAGGCGGTGATCTCCCGGCGGCACCAGCAGCCGCAGGACCGCGCCGCCGCGCAGATAGCCGCTGATGACGGGCGCGCCTTGGTCATCCGTCAGGATGATCGCATGATCCATGTCGGCCGGGGCGCGGACCTGCAGGGGGATCGTCGCGGGCAGGGAACTGGCCTTTTACAGCAGCCCGGTGACCGGGCGCGCGGCGGCCGCCACGGGCAGGACCATCAGCAGGATCAGCAGTCGGATCATCGCGGCCCCTTTCCGGTTCGTGTTGCCAAACGCGCAGGCGGCGCTAAAGATGCCGCCCATGAAAATCGCAAGCTTCAACATCAATGGCGTCAAGGCCCGCGTGCAGGCCCTGACCGACTGGCTGGCCTCGACCGATGCCGATCTGGTCGTGCTGCAGGAAATCAAATCCGTGGACGAGGGGTTCCCGCGCGAGCATTTCCAGGACTTGGGATGGCAGGTGGAAACCCACGGCCAGAAGGGCTTCAACGGCGTGGCGATCCTGTCGCGGCTGCCGTTGGAGGACGTGACCCGCGGCCTGCCCGGCGACGATGCCGATGAGCAGGCCCGCTATATCGAGGCGACCGTGGTAGGCACCCACGCGGTACGCATCGCCGGGCTGTACCTGCCCAACGGCAACCCCGCGCCGGGGCCGAAATACGACTACAAGCTGGCATGGATGGAACGCCTGCGCCTGCGCGCGGCGGAATTGCTGGCGTCGGAGTTGCCGGTGGTGATGCTGGGCGACTACAACATCATTCCCGAGCCGCGCGACGCCGCCCATCCCGACCGCTGGACCGAGGATGCGCTGTTCCTGCCGCAAAGCAGGGCGGCGTTCCGGGCCATCGTGAACCAGGGCTGGACCGATGCGGTGCGCATCCGCGACCCTTGGGCCACGCGTGGGCCGTTCACCTTCTGGGACTATCAGGGCAGCGCGTGGGAGCGTGACAACGGCATCCGCATTGACCATCTGCTGCTGTCGCCCCAAGCGGCCGACCTGATGATCGAAACGGGCGTCGACCGCGATGCGCGGGCCGGTGAAAAGCCAAGCGACCACGTCCCGGTCTGGGTGCGCCTGGCCGCCTGACGGCGCCCGGCGGCGGGTCAGATCACCAGAACGCCGGAATGCTTGGCCTTGTGTTCCGGTTCGACATGGATGGTGATCTGGGCGTCGGGCAGCTTGGCCTTCAGGCTGGCCTCGACCCGATCGCAGATGTCATGGGCGTCGGACACGGTGGTCTGGCCGTCCACGACCAGGTGAAAGTCGATGAAGGTGACGGCGCCCGCATGACGCGTGCGCAGGTCATGCGCCTCCAGCGCGCCGCTGGCCTTGTCCGAGATGATGTCGCGGATGGTCACCAGCGTCTTTTCGGGCACGGCCTCGTCCAGCAGGCCGGAGACGGACGACGCCATGACCTTCCATCCCGACCACAGGATGTTCACCCCCACCAGCATCGCCAGCGCCGGGTCCAGGATCGACCAGCCGGTCGCCACCGCCAGCCCCACGCCCAGCAGGACGCCCCCCGACGACACCACGTCCGTCAGCAGGTGCTTGCCGTCCGCGACCAGCGCCGGAGAGCGCAGCCGCCGCCCCTGACGGATCAGGATGCTACACCAGATCGCGTTCAGCACGCCCGCGCTGGCGTTGATGGCCATGCCCATGCCGACGGCTTGAATCTCGCGCGGGTTCTGGAAGGCGTGCCACGCCTCGCGTAGGATCAGCAAGGCGGCCACGATGATCAGCACCCCTTCCAGCACGGCGCTGAGGAATTCGGCCTTGTGATGGCCATAGGGATGCGACTGATCCGCCGGTCGTTGCGCCACCGAGATCGCGACCAGCGCCGCGACCGCGGTCGCCACGTTCACGATGCTTTCCAGCGCGTCCGACAGCAGCGCCACCGACCCGGTCAGGTACCAGGCCAGGGTCTTCAGCCCAAGCACGATCAAGCCGACAAAGATGCTGCCGACGGCGATTTTCAGGCTGCTGGACATCAGATCGTCCCCTTGGCCATGGACGGGATGGGTATGAGGCGCAGCATGTCGCAGATGCTTTGTGAAATCTCAAGCCACGGTTGCAGCCATTTGCGCACAATAGGCGTTCGGGTGCCGGATAGACACGCATTGCATTTGTTGATTGACCCGTCACTCAATATAAAGCATCCTTAGAGTATCAAAGAAACGTGCAGCCGCTTGGCTGCGATCATGCGCGTACAGCGGGCCACATGCCCGGCTGCACTGTGGCGCTGATCGTTCATCTGTCTAAGGAGGATTGCGCCCATGACGCCAATCATCACCGTCGCCTATCTCAGTGTGCTGGCCTGCGCGCTGTTCGTCCTGATCCGCTGGCCCCGCCTGCGGCTGCAGGGCGAAGAGCCCGTCGGCCTGTTCACCCTGATCGCCCTGCTGTTCACCGCCGGACTGGACATGGGCCTGGTCATGCTGCCCCTTGCGGAATTCCCGATCTATGAGGAGGACCCCGCCTTCGGGTTCACCAATGCCCTGGCCGTGGAATTCGGCATGTGGGGGCCGCTGGTCTGGCTGATGTATTTCGTGGCCACCTTCTATTTCATCGCGCTGGAGCCGCGCCTGCAGCTGTTCCAGATCCCGGCGGTCAAGTGGGTCTACAACCTGACGGTCATCGCGACCTGTTCGTTCACCTGCTATCTGTTCATGTCGAACCTGCCGACCTATGCCCCGGACCTGCCGCAGGGCGCGGTCTGGGCGCTGGTCGTGGTGGTGATCGCCACCGCCGTCCTGTCCAGCGGCAACATGGCGGTGATGAAGTGGCTGGCCATCATCTCCAGCTATGGGTTCGGCATGTTGGCCTTCACCGCACTGGCGATGATCGCCTTCGTCTACAGCCGCGTGGGTCTGGGCGATTTCTTCGACAGCGTCGGCCTGCTGGGCGGGTACTTCGCGCATCTGCCGCGCTTTGCCACGCCCATTTCGGATTACCACGAATTCTATCTGTTCTGGTGGTTCGCCTGGTCGATCATGATCGGCCAGTTCGTCGCGCGCTTCGTGGGCGGGCTGAGGGTCTGGCAGCTGGCACTGGCGATGGTGGCCCTGCCGGCGATCCCCCTGGGGCTGTGGTTCAGCGTGCTGTTCGTCTATCACCAGGGCGGGATCGTGATCCCCGGCTGGCTGAACTGGTTCATGATCGCTGTCGGTGTGGTCTTCGTCGTGAACTCTCTGGACAGCCTGATCCGGCTGTATTCGACGAACCTGAACTGGTCGCGCGAGACGTTGGGGGACCGGCGCTATTATCCGCTGCATTTCCTGCTGCAGCTGGGGCTGGTCGGCGCCTATGTCTTCACCCCGTTCGAGATCCAGTGGGTCGGCCTGATCGTCGCGGCGCTGTACGGGGTGATCTATGTGCTGCTGGCGCGGCACATGGGCAAGCTGGGCGGCATCGGCCGCCCCGCCGCGGGATAGGGGGCGGACGCCCTCTCAGTCGTCCTTGTCGCTGTCGTCGTCGCCAAAGCGCGAATCGTCAGAGAACTCGTCCTCGCCCTCGTTGACGAACTTGGACGACAGCGCGATCGAGTGGTTGTCATGGACGGGGTCCATCACGACGTCCGACGGGATCTCTCCGACCAGCCATTCGCGCAGTTCTTCGCGGATCTCGGCGGGCTCCTGGCCGGTCACCTCGACCAGATAGGCGATGAAGGCGCGCTGGTCGCCGTCGATCTCGTCCAGCTCGGTGTCCTCGGCCTCGGGCCACTTGTCGATGATCGCCTCATAGAAGGCCGCCCAGTTTTCCTGAACATGGTGCCACTTCATCAATAACCTCCTGTCGGAAGGCTGCCCTGGAACCAGCGCGCCGTCCCTGTAATGTCCTCGCCGACACCGGCGACGGTGTTGCAACCGGCCAGCATCGTGCAAGCCGCTACAGTAACCCAAAACATTCGCATCAGTTCGTCTCCTGCCACCAGACTTCGGGCAAAAAGCCCGGCCAGTCCCCGTACATGGGTATTTCCTCTGGGTATTTCAGATCCGCGGCATGGGCCAGCCGCGAGATCGGCGAAAAGCTGACCGGGATCACATAGCGCCCCGCCGTCAGCACGCGGTCCAGCGCCCGGACCGCGGCGGTGAAATCCTCGGCCGTGTCGGCGGCCGTCATGGCGTCGATCATCGCCTCGGCCGCGGGGCTGTCGATGCCCATCCAGTTGCGGCTGCCGGGCGTGGATACGCCGTCGCGGCCCCAGTACAGGCGCTGTTCGCTGCCCGGCGACAGCGACAGGCCGCGTTCGTACCATGTCATGTCGAACTGATAGTTGTTCGTGCGCTCGATGTACTGCGCGGAATCCAGCAGGGTGATGCGCGGGGTGATCCCCAGGGGGCGCAGCGCCTCGACATAGATGTTCACGATCTGCTGAACCTCGGACCCGCTGCGCATCGCGGTGCCGTTCTGGTTCAGCAGGATCTCGAAGGCGAAGGGCTGGCCCTGCGCGTTCTTCAGCTGTCCGTCTTGAACCGTCCAGCCGGCCTCGGCCATCAGCGCCATCGCGCGGCGGACACCCGCGCGGTCCATCGCGCGGTCCGATCCTTCGGGCAGGGTATAGCCGTCCAGCGTGCCGGGCGGCAGGTCGGCCGCGAAGGGCGCCAGCAGTTCCGCCACGCGCCCCGTCGCCGGCCCGTCCTGCATCGCCAGGACCGAGTTCGAGAAATAGGACGTGATCCGGGGATCGGCACCGCCGTTTAGGGTCTGGTTGATGAAACGGAAATTGAACATCTCGATCAGCGCCTGCCGCACGCGCCAATCGGCGAAGGCCGGGTTGCGCGTGTTCATCACCAGGCCGACGATGCCCGACGGGCGTTCGTTCGGGATCTCTGCCTGGACCGCGCGTCCGTCCGTCATCAGCGGAAAGCCGTATTCGCTGGCCCATTTCTGCGCCGACAACTCGCGCCAGACGGTGACGGCACCGGCCTTGAACGCCTCGAACATCGCGTTGGCATCGGCGAAATAGTCATAGCGGATGACGTCGAAATTGTTCACCCCCGCCATCAGGGGCAGATCGCGGCCCCAATAGTCGGGGTTGCGGCGAAAGCTGATCGACCGCCCCGGCTCGACTTGATCGACGACATAGGCGCCGCTGCCGATCGGGGCCTCGAGCGAGGAGGCGGCGAAATCCTGCCCCTCCCACTGGGCCTTCTTCAGGATCGGACGCAACCCCATCAGCAGGGGCAGTTCTCGGTCGGGTTCGGTGAAGGTCAGGCGTACGCTGCGGGGGCCCGTAGCCTCGATCCTGTCGACGCGCGACCAGGCCGCCAGATAGCGGGGATGGCCCTGTGTCCCGAGCGTCTCATAGGACCAGATCACGTCGTCGACGGTGACCGGGCTGCCGTCGGAAAACCGCGCCTCCTCGCGCAGGGTGAACTCGACCCAGTGCCGGTCGGGCGCGACCTCGATCGTCTCGGCCAGCAGGCCGTAAAGGGTGAACGGCTCGTCGATCGACCGCATCATCAGGGACTCTGTCACGTGAACGCCCACGCCCCATGCGGCATTGCCCTTCAGCACCCAAGGTTTCAGACTGTCGAACCCGCCCGGTTCCGCCAGCCGAATCGTACCGCCCTTGGGCGCGTCCGGGTTAGCATAGGGCAAATGTGCAAAGCCCTGTTGCAGGGCAGGTTCTCCATAGATTGCAATGCCATGGACAGGTTCGGCAAGGGTTGCCAGCGGCATAGATGCAACACCGCCCGTCAGGGTCAGCAGACCCAAGGTAGCCCCCCTGATCGCGGATTTGTTAAGGTTTTCGAAGATTCGCATTGCCTGCCGCCCGGTCGTTTCTTGTTTGGCCGCATTATCAACAGGCTTGACCGGGGGGCGTCAACCAAGGTGGCAAGATCGCTGTTGGACTCGCGCGGTTCCTCGCGTATAAATAGGGCACTGCTCGATAGGTTTCTTGCCTGTATGAAACCTGCCTCATAACTTGCGCCCGCCTTGTGCGGGCGTTTTTTTTTGCCCATGCTGCACCTGCAAACCGCCTTTCGGGGCCGTCAAGGAGCAGCCGATGTTCGAGAAATTCCTCAAGGGCAAGACCGCCGTCGTCACCGGATCCAACTCTGGCATCGGGCTGGGCGTGGCCCGCAGGCTGGCGCGCGCCGGCGCGGACGTGGTCCTGAACAGCTTCAGCGACACGGACGAGGATCACGCGCTGGCCGAAGGCATGTCCGGCGAACACGGGGTCAAGGTCCGTTATATCCGGGCCGACATGTCCAAGGGCGACGACTGCCGCGCGCTGATCGAAAAGGCCGGCGCCTGCGATATCCTGGTCAACAATGCCGGCATCCAGCACGTCGCGGCGATCCCCGATTTCCCGGCCGTGAAATGGGACGCGATCATCGCGATCAACCTGTCGTCCGCCTTCCACACCACCGCGGCGGCCCTGCCGCTGATGCGTGCGGCGGGATGGGGCAGGGTGATCAACATCGCCTCGGCCCACGGACTGACGGCCAGCCCCTACAAGTCGGCCTATGTCGCGGCCAAGCACGGTATCGTCGGTCTGACCAAGGTCACGGGTTTGGAAACCGCGCGCGAGGCGATCACCGCCAATGCCATCTGTCCGGGCTATGTGCTGACGCCGCTGGTGGAAAGCCAGATCCCGGACACGATGGAGAAATACGGCATGGGCCGGGATGAGGTGATCGAAAAGGTCCTGTTGGAACGCCAGCCGTCCAAGGAGTTCGCGACGACCGATCAGCTGGGCGACACGGCGGTCTTCCTGTGCAGCGACGCCGCGGCCCAGATCACCGGGACCACGATCAGCGTCGACGGGGGCTGGACCGCCCTGTGACGGGAACCGCGCCGCGTTCTTTGCCGTTCCACATCAACACAATGTGAGGAGATGGTGATGAAGGGTCTTGTTGCGTGGTTTCTGGGGGTTCCGGTCGTCGTGATCGTGATCCTGTACGTTCTGGGCATATTTTGATGCGAAAGGGCGCCCCGTGATGCGGGGCGCCCTTGGTCTGTCCGGGGTCTTCAGGACAGGCTGTTCTGGATGGTCTGGATGTCGGAGTTCGTCAGCGTCTTGGCGACTTCCTTGCGCAGGCGAAGCTGCAGTTCTTTGTGATAGTGCTTGCGCATGACGCCCAGGGTCGACGGGTCCGCGATGATCGCGATATCCTCGAACTTGTTCTTCAGCACCATCGCGTTCAGGTGACGCGACAACTGGGCCGCAAAGGTCGCCTCCTCGTCATCCCGGGGCGACCCCTCGTCGATCTGCGCGCCGTCACCCGACAGGCTCTCCTGCGTCACCTTGGTCGTTTCCGACAGTTCCAGCCCGGACTTGGCCGTATTGCGGAACAGGGTAGCAGAGTGGCCGTCGGCAACGACGACCAGGGCATTGTGGGGCAGCATGGTCAGCTCCTTCTTGCATTCGCTTTCATGGGTTCAACGCAAGCCGGGACCGGTCAGTTGCAGCCTTCGCAAAAGCGGCGGATGCGTGCCATCGCGTCCTGAAGCACGGCGTCGCTGGTGGCGTAGGAGATACGGAAATGCGGCGACAGGCCGAATGCCGCGCCGAAGACGACCGCGACCCCGGTTTCGTCCAGAAGCGCGTTCGCAAAGGCTTCGTCGCTGTCGATCGGGGTGCCCCCGGCGCTGGTCAGGCCGATCAGCCCGGCGATCGACGGATAGACGTAGAACGCCCCCTGCGGCACCGGGCAGTCCACTCCCGGACAGGCGTTCAGCCCGGCCACGACCAGATCACGCCGCCGCTGGAACACCGCGCGGCTGTCGGTGATGTAATCCTGCGGCCCGGTCAGCGCGGCCTCTGCGGCGTACTGGCTGATCGAGCAGGGGTTCGAGGTCGATTGCGACTGCAGCTTGGCCATCGCCTTGATCAGCGCCTCGGGGCCCGCTCCATAGCCGATCCGCCAGCCGGTCATGGCATAGGACTTGCTGACCCCGTTCATGGTCAGGACGCGGTCCTTCAGCCGGGGTTCGACCTGTGCGGGGGTGCAGAACGCGAAGCCGTCGAAGACCAGGTGCTCATAGATGTCGTCGGCCAGCACCCACACCTGCGGATGACGCAGAAGCACATCGCACAGCGCCGCCATCTGCGCCCGGTCATAGCCCGCACCCGACGGGTTGGAGGGCGAGTTGAGGATCAGCCACTTGGTCCGCGGGGTGATCGCGGCCTCCAGCGCGTCGGGGGTCAGGCGGAACCCGGATGCCTGGTCGCATTCCACGACGACCGGCGTGCCGCCCGCCAGCAAGACCATGTCGGGATAGCTGACCCAATAGGGGGCCGGCACGATCACCTCGTCGCCGTCGTCCAGCGTGGCCATCAGCGCATTGTAGAGGATCTGCTTGCCGCCGGTGCCGACGGTGATCTGGGCAGGCGCATAGTCCAGCCCGTTCTCACGCGCGAACTTGTCGGCGATGGCGCGTTTCAGGGACGGCGTGCCGTCCACGGCGGTGTAACGAGTGTGGCCCGCGTCGATCGCGGCCTTTGCCGCGTCACGGATGTTTTCCGGGGTGTCGAAATCGGGCTCTCCGGCGGACAGGCTGATGATGTCGCGTCCCTGTGCGCGCAGGTCCGCCGCGCGGGTGGTCATCGCGATGGTGGGCGAGGGTTTGATGCGGGCCAGCCGGTCCGAGATGAACGCCATGAGACACCTTGCTGCTGTCGGTTTGAACTGTCGGCCCGCATGGCATACGCTGCGCCGCACGCCCTCACAAGGACGAGAGACATGATCGACAGCTATGCCGAACCGGTGGCGACCCTTGGCGACCGCCTGACCGCCGCGCGCGAAGGCGCGGGCCTGGACATTGCCGCCATGGCCGATGCGCTTGGCCTGCGCCCCGAGACGCTGGAGGGGTGGGAGGTCGATCAGGCCGAACCGACGGCCAGCCTGATGGGACGGATCGCCACGGTCACCGGCGTCTCGCCGGTTTGGCTGTTGACGGGGCAGGGCGCGGGACCGCAAGACGCAAGCGCGGGGGCGGCCCTGCGTGCCGAGCTGGCCGATCTGCGCCGCCTGCTGGCCGAGGCCGCCGCTCGCGTGGACCGTCTGGAGGAAGCACTGTCGCATGGCTGATACGCTGGAAACCCCCGAGAACCGCCTGAAACGTCTGCACATGCGCAGCTGGCGACGCGGCATGAAGGAGATGGACCTGATTCTGGGCCGCTTCGCCGATGATTGCCTGTCCGGGCTGTCCGGCCCCGATCTAGACCTGTACGAACGCATGCTGGCCGAGAACGATCAGGATCTGTACCTGTGGGTCACCGCGCGGATCGGCGACGGTCCCACCCGCGAGGCACCGCAGATGCTGACCCCGATTCTGGATCGGATCGCGCGACATGCCGCGACCCGCTTTGCGGCCGATCGCTAAAAATTTCGGCATTCCTGGCGCAGGAAGAGGCGGCAATTAACCGAAGATTGTCTTTTCTCTGTCATTGAGGGGTCATGACGAACAGGACAGGACATCCCGAAGCCATGCTTGCACCTGCACCCCGCGAACAGCATCCGACAGTCGATCCCACGGCCCTGGACGTGCCCCTGTCGGACATGACCGACGCCTATCTGGAATCCCTGCAGCTGCTGGAGCGGATGCACCGCCTGATGCTGGATCTGGTCAAGGACGAATTCGAACGACTGCACCGGGGCGACCTGACCCCGGTCCAGGCCATGATCCTGTATAACTTGGGCGAGGCCGAGGTCTCTGCCGGAGAGCTGCGGTCGCGCGGCATGTATCAGGGATCGAACGTCAGCTACAATCTGAAGAAGCTGGTCGCGATGGGCTATGTCCATCACGAACGCTGCGACATGGACCGACGCTCGGTCCGGGTGCGTCTGACGGCCGAGGGCCAAGCGGTGCGCGACCTAGTGCAGCGCCTGTTCATCCGCCACGCCGAAGGGCTGGCCATGTCGGGCGTGCTGGAGGATCCGCCGTTGGATCAGGTGAACCTGCAATGCCGCCGCATCGAGCGGTTCTGGACCGAGCAGATCCGCTATATCTACTGAATTGAACCCGGCCCTGCGGGGCCGGGTGTGCCTTTTCCTGGCGCCTTACCAGGTGCCGGTGTTCTCCATGCTGGACCACGGCTCCTGCGGGGGCAGGTGATCGCCTTCCTGCAGCAGCTCGACCGACACGTTGTCCGGGCTGCGCACGAAGGCCATGTGGCCGTCGCGCGGGGGGCGGTTGATCGTGACGCCGGCGTCCTGCAGCTTCTGGCACATCTCGTAGATGTTGCCGACGCGGTAAGCCAGATGGCCGAAATGGCGGCTGTCCGAGGGCAGGCCGTCATCGCCGTCCCAGTTGTAGGTCAGTTCCACCGGGCATTCCGGCTGGCCCGGAGGCGCCATGAACACCAGGCTGAAGCGGCCCTTGTCGTTGTCGATGCGGCGCATTTCCTCCAGCCCCAGCAGGCGGAAGAAGTCCATCGTCTTGTCCAGGTCCTTCACGCGGACCATCGTGTGCAGATAGCGGATATTCATGGGGTCTCCTGTTCGGATGGGCGGGCAAGCTGTCATGCAGCGGGACAATCTGCAAGCTTGCGATGTGGTTCCAGAACGGTTGATCGACAGCGCGCCGCGTGTCAAAGGAGGCCGGAACCGCCCGGAAGGATGACCATGCCCCTGACACCAGAACAGCAGGCCGAGATCGACAGCCAGCGCGCCACGCCTCGCCAGACGCTGCGCGCCGTGTCCGAGGGGATGGAGAACCACCTGTACGTGGCGCATCAGGTTCTGGATCACGGGCTGGTGCGGGTCATCGACTACATGGGCGACGACGCGGCAATCTGTCAGGCGGCGCGCGTCAGCTATGGCAAAGGGACCAAGTCGGTGCAGAACGACGAGGGCCTGATCCGCTATCTGATGCGGCACTGGCATTCGACGCCCTTCGAGATGTGCGAGGTCAAGTTCCACGTCAAGCTGCCGGTCTTCGTGGCCCGCCAGTGGATCCGTCACCGCACCGCCAACGTGAACGAGTATTCCGGCCGCTATTCGATCCTGGACCGGGAATTCTATATCCCCGCGCCCGAGCATCTGGCCGCGCAGTCGTCGCAGAACCACCAGGGCCGGGGCGAGGTGCTGCAGGGCGCCGAGGCGCAGCGCGTGCTGGACCTGCTGCGCGAGGACGCAATGCGCAGCTATGACAGCTATGAGGCGATGCTGAGCCAGGAGGGGCAGCAGGGTCTGGCACGGGAACTGGCGCGCATGAACCTGCCCGCCAACATCTATACCCAGTGGTACTGGAAGGTGGATCTGCACAACCTGCTGCATTTCCTGCGCCTGCGCGCCGACAGCCATGCCCAGTACGAGATCCGGGCCTATGCAGACATCATGTGCGACATCACCCGCGACTGGGTGCCCGCCGCCTTTGGTGCATTCCAGGATTACCGGATGAATGCCGTGAACCTGTCCGCGCAAGCCGCCGATGCGCTGCGGCGGCGCCTGGCCGGAGAGGTCGTCACGCAGGAAAATGCCGGCATGGGCGCGCGTGAATGGCGCGAGTTCCAAGCCGTCTGGGGCTAAACGGGGGCGCACCACGCGCCCCCGTCCGGATCAGAACGTGAAGTCGTTCAGGTCCAGGTTGGCCCGGTTGAAATCCTCCAGCACGATCACGGTGGACGCGTTCACTGTCAGGATCGTGTCGCCGCCCTGCTGCACGGCGCCGTTGATGGCGCGCTGGACCTGGCCGCGATCCAGGTCGTCGATCTCGATCCGGTCCAGGCCGTTCTGGAAGTCGACGATACGGTCGCGCCCGTCGCCCAGGTCGAATTCGAACCGGTCGGCGCCGATCCCCCCGGCCAGGATGTCGTTGCCCCGACCGCCGTCCAGCGTGTCGTTGCCCTGGTTTCCGTGCAGGATGTCGGCGCCGTCGTCGCCCTCGATCTCGTCATTGCCCTCGTTGCCGAACAGCCGGTCATTGCCGCCGTCGCCCTCTAGGTCATCCCGGCCCTGACCGCCATAGAGCAGGTCGTTGCCCTGATTGCCCTCCAACTCGTCGTCGCCCCGGCCGCCGAACAGGGTGTCGAAGCCGAAGCCGCCCCACAGATCGTCGTTTCCGTCATCGCCGCGCAGCAGGTCGTTGCCCGCACCGCCTGCCAGGCTGTCATTGCCCGCGCCGCCGTTCAGCACGTCGTTGCCGTTCTCGCCCCAGATGCGGTCGAAGCCGCGGTTGCCATTCAGCACGTCGTTGCCGTCGCGCCCATAGATCAGGTCGGCCAACGCGCTGCCGTTGATCCGGTCCGCACCCGAGGTTCCGTTATAGCGTGCCATTCAAGCGATCCTTTCATGTTGTCGGCCTCCCATGCGGCGGCCCTGTGCGAATCGCCATATCACGGGCCCGCTGACAGCCGGCTGACGGGGGCTGTCAGCGGGCTGTCAGCTTGGCCGTGCTAGGACGCGGGAATGAAACGATCCCTGTCCAGCCTGATGCTGATCCTGCTGCCGCTGACCCTTGCGGCGCAGCCGATCGCCCCCGATTACGAGACCGCCCGCCAGGCGGTGGACCGCGGCGACATGCTGCCGCTGGAACAGATCCTGGCGCGGATCGAGGCGCGCCATCCCGGCCGCATCGTCGAGGTCGAGCTGGAAGACGAGGACGGCCTGTGGCTCTATGAGATCGAGGTGCTGACCCCCGAGGGCCGCCTGATCGAGATAGAGCTGGACGCCCGCACGGGGGCGATTCTGGGATACGAGGAAGACGACGACTGATGCGCGCCCTTGTGGTCGAGGATGACAGCCGGATCGCCGCCGATCTGGGCCGGGCGCTGACGGCGGCCGGGTTCCGCGTGGACGGCACCGCATCGGGCCAGGACGCCTGGTTCCGGGGCGGGACCGAGGGGTACGACCTGATCGTGCTGGACCTGGGGCTGCCCGACCTGGACGGTCTGACCGTGCTGAAACGCTGGCGGGCCGAGGGGTGCGATTCGCCCGTGCTGATCCTGACCGCACGGGGCGCCTGGACCGAGCGGGTCGAGGGGATCGAGGCCGGTGCCGACGATTATCTGCCAAAGCCGTTCCGCATGGAGGAGCTGGTGGCACGGGCCCGCGCCCTGGTGCGCCGGGCAGGCGGCCGGGCCGAACCGCGGATCGAGGCGGGCCGCCTGACCGTCGATCTGAACCGCATGACGGCGCTGGTCGATGGCGTGCCGGTCCCGCTGACCCCGCTGGAGTTCCGCCTGATCGCGCATCTGGCCGTTCACCGCGACCGCGTCGTCTCGCCCACGGAACTGCTGGAGCACCTTTACGGCGACGATGACGCGCGCGAGGCCAACGCGCTGGAGGCGGTCGTGACCCGCATGCGCCGCAAGCTGGGTCCGGGCATCGTCGCGACGCGGCGCGGCTTCGGCTATCTGCTGGAGGGCGGTGCATGAGGCCTTTGTCGCTGCGCCTGCGGCTGATGCTGCTGGGCGGGGCGACCATCCTGCTGGTCATGGCGCTGTCGGTGACGATGCTGGCGGTGTTGTTCGACCGCCATGTCCAGCGCGTCGCCGTGTCGGACCTGCGCGATCGGGCGCTTGTTCTGCTGTCGGTGATCGAACCCGGCACGCCGCCGCAGATGCGCGATCAGCCCCGCAACCCGTCGTGGCAGCTGCCATTCTCGGGACATTACTGGCAGGTGTGGCTGGGGGACCAGCCCCTGCGGTCGCGGTCGCTGTGGGACGTGACGCTGCCTGTGCCCGCGGATGCGCCGCCGCCGGGCGAGGGGCGGGTGCTGCAGCTGGACGGGCCGGGCGACCAGCGCCTGCTGGCGCTGGATCAGCAGGTGCTGATCGGGCAGGGCGCGACCGCGTCCCCCATCCGCCTGATCGTGGCCGAGGACATGGAGGATTCCGCGCAGGCCCGCGCGGCCTTTCTGCGCGACCTTGTCCCCTGGCTGGCGGGATTGGCAGCGCTGTTGCTGGCGGCATCCTTCGTCCAGGTCACGCTTGGCCTGCGCCCGCTGGCCCAGGTCGGCGCGCATCTGCGCGGGCTGGCGCAGGGGCGCAGGCGGCGCCTGGGCGACGATCTGCCCTCCGAGGTCGCGCCCCTGGCCCGCCAGCTGGACCATCTGCTGGACGACCGCGACCGAGAGCTGGATCGTGCGCGCCACCGCGCCGGCGATCTGGCGCACGGGTTCAAGACGCCGCTGCAAGCGCTGCTGGGCGATGCCGAGGCGTTGCGCGATCTGGGACGGACCGAACAGGCCGACAGCATCGAACATGTCGTCACCGTGATGCGCCGCCATGTCGACCGGGAACTGGCGCGCGCCCGCATCCGCACCGACGCCGCGCAGGCCCGCGCGCATCCCGCCCCGATCGTCGCCCGGCTGGTGCAGGTGCTGCGGCGCACACCCGCGGGTGCCGGGCTGGACTGGCAGGTCGACCTGCCGCAGGCGGTGGCGCTGCGCATAGACCCTGACGACCTGACCGAGGCCCTGGGTGCGCTGCTGGAAAACGCGGCCCGCCATGCGCAGTCGCGGGTGTGGGTCGGGATGCGTGCGGATGACGATCGGACGGCCGTCATCATCCGCGACGACGGGCCGGGCGTGCCCGATGCCGAGCTGGCGCGGTTGGCGCAGCGCGGCGTGCGGCTGGACCAGGGCGGGGACGGTCAGGGGATCGGTCTGGCCATCGTCACCGACATCGCCGAGGCCGCGGGTGGGCGCCTGGAGCTGATCAACATGCTGCCGGGCCTTGCGGCGGAACTGCACCTGCCGCGCCACCCGGACTGACGGTCAGGACGCGAACAGACCGTCGAAATCGGCAAAGCCCTTGACCTCGATCGGGTTGCCCGAGGGGTCGAAGAAGAACATCGTCCGCTGCTCTCCCGGCTGGCCCTCGAAGCGGATCTGGGGCGGGATGTCGAAGGACACGCCCGCCGCGGCCAGGCGGTCGGCCAAGGCCAGCCAATCCGCCAGCGGCAGCACGACCCCCAGATGCGGCATCATCACCATGTGATCGCCCACCCGACCGGTGCGGGTGGTGGGAAAGGGCGTGCCCAGATGCAGCGACAGCTGGTGGCCAAAAAAGTCGAAATCGACCCAGGTGTCGGTGGACCGACCCTCGGCACAGCCCAGGATGTCGCCATAAAAGCGACGGGCCGCGTCCAGGTCGGTGACATGGATGGCAAGGTGGAACAGGGATTTCATCGCGGCCTCCGTGGTTGCGGGGCAGTGATGCACGCGCGGGCCGCGCCCCGCAAGTCAGTCCAGCGCGTCCAGAACGCCGCCCGCCACGCGCGCGGTGTCCGACCAGCCCGGCAGCGCCGCCCCCGCCCGTGCGGCGGCGGCCGCCCGTGCGGCTCGCTCGG